>DASQJI010000888.1:0-4224 GCA_035631175.1 Parafilimonas sp. | reverse complement strand
GGCTAACTATAAAAAGTATGTGATCAAATCCATTAGGAATTATATGGGTGATACCCATTTTTATGTAGTACCATGCTACCTGGCCAACAGGTGCATTTGCGAGAGCATAGTTTACCACCGGGTGCGCGTTTACGCTCGTGAGACTACCAAGTAGCAAGCACGTTACCAACAGCGAGATCCGCGGTTTATATTTTGTCATGATTGAAAAGAGGGTTCGCATGTTGTGATTTGATATTGCATTCCGTTTGGCTGTCATTATTAAATTCACATACTCTTCAAAACATCTTCGCTTTGAATTAATAAATCTGCAGCGATGAGCGGGTGATTGTGCAATCCCTCCTGTAATAACGATTTCGCCTTTGAGAGGTTTCCGTTTTTTGCGTAGATCAGCCCTGCATAGCAAAGCAGGGTTGGATTCTTGCTGTTCGTTTTTAACGCAGCCTCTATATAAGATAATGCTGTTGCGCAATACCCTTTGTTGTAGTACGCCCACGCCAGGGCTTCGTTCACGTCGATATTCATTGGCCGGCGGTTGTACTCAAGTGTTGCATGTTCGATTGCCTTATCATAATCTTTTATTTTGATATAAGCATACGCCAGTTCTTTGTCTACATAATGGCCAATGTTCTCATCGCTCTGTCCGCTTTGAGCCGTTTCATTCATTTCGTCTATCACTTTCCTGGTAAGCTCTTCTGCTTTTGCGGTGTTGCCTGATAAAGCATAAACTTCAGCAAGTGATTCCTGTATAGAAGCGTCTGTTATCAATGAATCTGCTTTAGTGTATAACGCTATTGCCCCGGCATAATCTTTCTTATACGTATCCAGCTTTGCCAGGCCGGCGAGCGCATATGCATAACCAGGTCGTTCTGCTAAGGCGATTTGATATTGCATTTCCGCATTCTTTATTTCCCCGGTGTTCTCATAAAGATGTGCCAGTTGAATTCGCGCCCATTCCGTTCCTTCGTCGCCCGGCACGCCGGCTTCCACTGCCATTTTCATAGCCGCAATAGAGCCTGGATAATCTCCATATATCTCGCGTAAATATGAAACGCGCGAATATGATCGAATGTCAGGCCGCAGGTCAACCATGTGTTGAGCCATGGAGACTGCGGAATCATAATTTCCCATTTCAACATTTCCATCAACCAATAATCCATACACAAAAGAATTATAGGGATTGATCCTGCGCGCTTTTTCTGCAATCGAAAGTCCATCCGCAAAATGGTGTTGTGATATGTATAGATATGATTTTAAAACCGTGGCATCGAAATCAAGACTGTCATTCTTCAGAACATCGTTTACATATTTTAGCGCTGCCTTATCATAGTAAGCATAATTGCCTGTTGCGCGTGCTTCCTTAATGAATAAACCAGCAAGTGTGATCCTCGATTTGTTGTCCGTGGAGTTTTGCAAGATGGCATTATATAATTGTGTGCCTTTAGTGTAAGTGGCTTTCCACTCGTCGGTTTCTGCTGAAGAGCCGGCACGTTTAAGCAATGGGTAATTCACATTGGCTTCTTTGTCCTGCTTGCTTCTGTATGAGAACAAGATCGCAATGACTGTAATTGCAAAGATGCCCGAGAATGTTGCGTAAAGGAATTTCTTTTTCATGCTGAAAAATTGAAAACGAAGTAAATTTTTTGTCGCGCGGTTTTTTAAAAAAGCAAAGCAGGAATTTGCCTGCTTTGCTTTTGCGAGCTATTGCTTTACAATGCGCAAGCTTTGAGTCGGTTTGCCGTTGATGACGGTATACACAAAATAAATTCCACCGGGCTGCCCGGACGCATTCCATGTTACCGAATAAGTGCCCGCGTTCTGTTTCTGATTTACGAGCGACTTAACCATTCTTCCGCTTGCATCATAGATCGCAACAGTGGTGTTGGATGTTGTCTCAAGATGATATCGAATGACCAGGTTGTTCACGAATGGATTTGGTGATGCACTTGCAACTGACAGCGGAGTGCTTATACCGAGGTTGCTCATCTGTTGCGGCGACGATTGAATGACCGGTTTATTACCTTCCTGCGAAACACCTAAGCCGCAGCATGCATCAGACCCGGACCAGGGTGTTTGCACGTAAGGAAACTCATGCCGGAAAGTTGTGTCATTCGCATTGATGCCCGTTGAGTAAGTAAGCACATCCAACAGATCTTGTGTGACCAAACTACTGCCATCATAGTCATCATATGGCAACCCTATAGCAGCGAGTACTACGCCGGCAACAGCTTGCAATTCTATCCGCGTTACATCATCTTCAAGCCTTCTTCCGTTCGGAAATCCATCCATGTTTGGTATGAATTGAAGAGCCGTTGTTGTATTAAATCTTGGATCTGTCAATCCTAATACTGCTGCCGATATCAATCCCTCTGAACTAAAATCAGGATTGTTTCTTGGCGTTGTCGGAACAGCCATGTTTAGTCGCAGCATATCCCCGCCATTCGGAAGGAAATTGTTTACGAATGGTTTTCCTGCTGCCAACGGGTTTCCATTTTTCCCGGTTGCCAGTTGATAAGGGGCGAGATTCGGAACACCGGTATGAAATGCCGGCCATAGATCTACAGAACGAGGCTCATTCGGACCGGGCAGTAACAGTGTCCCAAATATCGCGTCATCTAATGCCGTGCCTGCCACAGCTTGTGTTCCTTTTAACGGGTACAAACCATTTTGCCCATCGCCAAAGCCATATGTTCCCAAAGAATTTCTCTGAACACGCAAAGGCTCGAAAGCCGGAACCGCGCTGCCAAACTGCGTGTCATCCATGTATAAGGCCAACTCAGGATTGTAAAAGAAATTTCCAAAAGTACCGAGGTAAGCAAGGTCCTGGTAAGGGGTCAATGAATTCCATAAGTCCTTATATCCAACCGGAACAACCGCTTCGTTGGTTAAAGGCATGCCAAGACGTGAAACCTGCACCCAATCGCCGCTATATTTTTGTCTTCCGTTTTCTCCAAGTACCCGCGTTGATTGACGGCTTGCAGAAGCCCAAACGCCAATAACAAAATCGGGGTCCAGGATGTTCGCAGCCATACTCACAGATTTATGATCTTTCTGCAGAGTCGAAATATCAACCTGGATGGCGATCGCAGAAACATTTTTGCATTTCAACCCATCGTAGGGAGGATTCGAATTTTCGCCGCGCCGTGGCGCATTACCTAAATCAAATATTCCTCCAAGATCAACGAAAAAAGGATCATCTGCAGAGCCACAAAAAATGTTTTCCCCGGTAGTTGCGATCATTTCGGCTTTTGCCATCAGGTGCCGATAATTCGGAACATTTAATCCTACGGGTGAGCTTATGGAGCGTGGCCCGATGTTGGGCGGAGGCACCACACCTTTGTCAACGATCGTTTGAAAACTTTTTCCTCCATCGATACTTCTTTCGACCCTGTAAAAAGTTTTGTTGTTTTCAAGCCCGAGCCGGATATCAAAGAAAGTTGTCGGGTCTTCATTTACTTTCTTGAACGTGAACCTGTAGATGATATCGTCTCCGGCTGTTGCAACGTTGTTATCGATGTGGATTTCGTACCGGATGTTCTCACCGAAATTGTAATAGTTAGGACCGCCCTGTGGCAACTGGAACGGCACATAACACGCGATGATCGTAACCATGTTCGCGTTGCGTGGATCACGAAATGCATACAGGTCTGTGTTGTCCGCCAGCGGATCGTTCGAAATAAGCGGAGCTTCCCTGTGGCTTGATGCGATACCCGGCAATGTCGACCCGCAGAACATCGCGATGAATAAGATTTGATATAATAGTTTTTTCATGATTTTTTCTTTTTAATTTTTCACAAGCGTTCCTCTCCACGGTTGCTGGATAAAAGGAAAATAAGCGCGAAAACTTGTGTCGTTGTGGTTAACGCCGGTTGAATAGTTTAGAACGCTGACAAGGTCAGGCGTAACGAGAGATCCGCCTTGCACATAATCGTCGTACGGCAAACCGATGGCTGCCAACACCACTCCACCCACTGCCTGCAATTCAATTCTTGTAACGTCATCCTCTAATCTTCTTCCGTTCGGAAATCCGTCCATGTTTGGAATAAATTGCAATGCGGTGCTTGTGTCGTATTCGGGATCAGTTAATCCTAACACGGCCGCCTGCACAAGTCCAAGAGAATTGAATTTCGGATCGTTTCGTGGCGTTGCCGGTACAGCCATATTCACACGCAGCATGTCTCCACCATTGGGTAAAAAATTATTTACAAATGGTTTCCCGGCTGCAAG
>DASQJI010000887.1:0-6930 GCA_035631175.1 Parafilimonas sp. | reverse complement strand
ATCGATCAATCTGCCGTCTACGTATAATGAATACTGGTAAGTGCCCGATGAAATCGCAGATGCATCAACCGTCAAAATTCCCTTCCCGCTTCCTGAAAGGTTTACTTCTTTTATAACTCTTCCTGCTTTATCAGTGACAATCATTTTTGCTGATGAATATTGTTGCGGTAAGCTGTAAATTATTGTCGTGGCGCCATGGAATGGATTGGGTGTGTTCTGTGACAGAGTAATGTTTGACGTTTCGAGTTTGACGTTTGAGGTCGTTTGGTCTGATGAAGAGGATTGTGTATTCATCATTGTTTCGAGCTTTGTTAATCTCGCTTCCAGGTCGCTGATCCTTGCATCTTTATCATCGTTCATTTTTGAAAGTTCCTGTACTGCTTTTACAAGGGGCACCACAAATTGGCTGTAAGCAATGCTGTAATTGTCTGTTTCGTTTTGCGGTACGTTCACTCCATCAAAATTGTAGCCGATCTCTTTGGCTGTTTTTTCTACTTCCTGTGCTACAAAGCCGGTTTGTATTTTAGATTTTGCTTTCGCATATTGTTCGGGTGTTTGCTTTCTCGCGGCTTTAATATTATCAGGCATGTTCTGCATAATATGCTCTTCTAATTTTTGACTATTTATGGTGTAAGTAACCGGGCGCAGCTTAGTAATGAACTTCAGGCCGGGCACATCTTCTTTTATATTTTCTTTGAACCTGCCATCGCTTAAGTTACTCCAGTTAGCATACCCACCTATTACTATGCCTGCGATGTTCTGACCAATAACAACTTTATTACTGGCGTTAACGATAGCACCGACGCCGATTGCCGTTGCAGTGTTTAAATTGCCAGCGCTAACATCTGCTCCGTCACCAACGGCCGTGTTGTAAATGCCGGTCGTGTTTGTGGATAGTGCATAATAGCCGATGCCAACATTATGGCTTCCAGTTGTATTGTGAAATGCAGAAGTCTCACCAATTGCAACATTATAATTGCCTGTGGTGTTTCCCGAAAGCGCCGACCATCCAAACGCTGAGTTATCGGTGCCAGTGGTATTGCTGCTAAGAGCAATAAATCCGTCAGCTGTGTTATAAGAACCCGTAGTGTTTGCACGAAGGGCCTGGAATCCTGTGGCTGTATTATAACCACCGGTCGTGTTCTTATTAAGCACTTTGCTACCTAAGGCTGTGTTATAAGAACCGGCGTTGTTGTACAAAGCAGAATCACCTACGGCTACAAGATTCGATGAAGTCTCATTTAAATAAAGCGCACCGATACCGATAGCTACATTATTGGAACCAGTAGTATTGTAGTAAAGCGCCGAGACGCCGTTTGCCGTGTTGCCTGGGCCGGTAGTGTTGAGCGTTAACGCCCCAAACCCGCTCGCAGTGTTGTTACTCCCGCTAGTGTTGCTATAAAGCGACTGTACGCCGATGGCAGTATTGTTATTTCCTCCAATATTAGAATACAGCGACTGCACGCCATTACTTGTATTCTGATTACCAGTCGTGTTGAAATAAAGCGACAGGCCTCCGGTAGCGGTGTTATAATTCCCTTGTGTGTTCGCCAACAATGAGCGGTAACCATTCGCAGTATTGTAGCTACCAGTACTGTTTTTATTGAGTGCCTGGTTTCCCGTAGCAGCGTTATATTGTCCACTGGTGTTACTATAAAGTGCCTGGAACCCAACAGCTGTACTTTGAAATCCGTTACCGGCGCCGCGGCCTACGGTAAGACCATTGATCAGTGCATCCGCGCTGAAATAAGCATTTCTCCATTGGTTTACAGCCGACCCAAGGTCGATTGAACCACTAGCTCCCGGAACGAGACTCTGATTTACTGCGGTGGGTGCAGTGAGGTTGGAAAGTGATTTGTTCACACCTTTTGGCGAAACGGCTGTCCATGAGGTGCCATCGTAATAATAAAAGCCGGGCGTGCTATTGGTTTGGTAGATCAATAAACCCGATGCAGGTGATGTAATAAGGTCGCGCTCTGCTTTGGTCATTCGGGAAATCAAAACGCCTTTTGTTGTTGATGTAATATCAAGCACCGACGATGCATCAGGCGAAACCGTGCCAATACCTACCGAACCTGTGGAAGGAAATGTATTTGTTTGAGCATGGAGGTATATGAAACCCAGCACGCATGAAAACACAAGAGCAAATATCTTTTTCATCGTTGTAATGTTTGGTTGTAAAAATTTTGTTTTGATCTGATGATTTTTTGTGAATAAATAAAACCAGAGGAAAAATAGTTATGAAGCAGCCCTGAAAACAAAAGGCATGAGTAACTGGCGGTATTATCTTATTAAGTGGCTTTTGCGAAAATCCACTGGAGCTTATTGAGAATTACGAACGACGTTACAAAAAAATTCCTGCGCCGGCTTGCAGAAGCATATTGTACAAGCACCCGAAAAATTGCTTTCTTTGTTTCCGATGAAAAAGTTTGCAGTAATAGTAGCAGGCGGTACGGGATCAAGAATGGGCAACACTGTTCCTAAACAATTCCTGTTGTTGAAAGATAAGCCCGTGTTATGGTATACGCTCGATACTTTTCTGCGCGCTTATGACGATATGGAAATAATCCTCGTGTTGCCGGCACCGTTTGTAGAAAATGGGAAGGCGATCGCCGCTTCCTTTGCGGAGCACGATCGAATCAAGATAGTTACCGGCGGCGATACCAGGTTTCATTCGGTGCAATGTGGTTTGCGGCATGTTGCTGAAAATTCTGTGGTTTTTGTACACGACGCAGTGCGATGCCTCATCTCCGTTCCATTAATTCATCGATGCTATAAACAAGCTATTGAAAAAGGAAGCGCCATCCCTGCAGTTCCGGCGACAGATAGCATTCGAATTTTGAATGGCACACATCACCATGTTGCCGAAAGAGAGCAGGTGCGCATTATTCAAACGCCTCAGACTTTTTTGAGCGATATCATTTTACCTGCTTTTCAACAGGAATATAACGACGTTTTCACCGATGAGGCCACTGTTGTCGAGGCCGATGGAACAAATGTTTTTTTGACTGAAGGTGAATATGAGAACATAAAGATCACGCGGCCTGTGGACATGATGATCGCCGAAAGAATTCTCGAAGAGCGTTCAGCGCTTAAAGACACGTAATAAGATCGGCAGCCTGTTAAAATGAAGTTTGAAATATGGCTGATTCACTGCTCCGAAACCAGCATAAAAATTTTCGATGCCGGGTATGTCCGAACCTTCAAAATCGAGCATCATCCCGGTATGAGAAAATTCTCTTATTACCGAATCAAAAAGAAAATGCCCGGCCAACTGTTGCCTCCCGTTTTCGGTAGTTGAGGGCATCAGGTTGTAAATTCTCCGCTCGTCCTTTATGAACAAGGCAATCGAAAGCACCTCACTGCCTGCACAAACTTTCCTTACGATCAACTTGTTTTCCTGCTCTTTTAGCTTGCAAAGGCTTGCAAAATTGTTGTAGTCGTTTTCTGTAACGTGAGCAAATCTTTTTCCATAGAGTTGCCTGAAAATCGCAATTGCCTCCTGTGAATCGGCAGGCAGATATTGCAATTTATCTTCGTTGATCCTGGAAAGGCTTCCGCTGAGATTCGATGAATAAAATTGTTTGCTCACTTCATAGCGGGAGGAAAGCGGCAAAATGTAATTGTTGCAACGCTTTGCATCGATCGCATTGCCGTAGTTGAAAGAATAGTCGCCATACCGATACGATCTTTGTAACTGCGTCTTAAAGAGATCGATCTCTTCTGCGCCGGGACTTCCTCCAAACACACCCAATTGCTGCACAAAAGGAACATCATAATAATATTTAACGCCAAATTTTTTCCGCCATGGTACCGGCATCACCAACCTGTAGTCGTCGGCAATAAATCCGTCCCAGTTATCAGCCATAGTGTCGAGATATGCGGAGGTCGCATAAACAAGCGTGTTCGTGCTCATCGAAATGCATGCGTCCCATTTCTCCCTGTTGATCTGTGTGGATGAAAGGATTTCTAATTCCATTTTATAAGGGTATCTTGTTACTTAAGTTATTTATTTTGAAAAAATCAAGGTTAATATCGAACGCAATTGTTTTCCAAAAGTAACTGTCTCCAAGTGTTGATTTAAAGTAATCGCTATAAACTTTACTGTAAAGAATGGGTACGTACACATTTACGAACGATCGCAATATGGAAACCTGAATCCCCGCATCATATAAAAATCTTGCACTGGTATTGTCCTGCCATGCATCGCTATACGTTCCTATATCTGCAAAGATCTTGATAGGTAGCTTAAACGGCAGCAGGCTTACTCCATGCAATTTCGGGATGTCCGCAGCAAAATTTAACGCCATTAACCAGTCGTCTGTTTTGCCAATCTTTTCGTTCAGCAGATCGGTGCCTACTTTGAAAAACCCATCCCTTGCCATGAGCTGCTGGCTTTTTAAACCTTCAAATTCACTCCGCCCCACAAAGTAATTGCTGTACGTATAATCTTCATATCCTCTCGGGCCGGTTAAAGTTAGATGATACCGATCTGTTTCAAACGCTGAGATGCTGGTTTTCGATTCCAGGTAAAAAAATTTACCGGCGAAAAACCGGATATTCAATCCATCGTTATTGTCACTATAGTTGAAAAAATATTTTCCCGTGAAGCCGGCACGAATAAATTGTTTTCCCTGGTCGACAGTAAGGTTTGCGCTATAGGGGTACAACACGCGGCAATCAAGCAAAGTAACATTCAACTGGTTGATGTATGAATGCACCGGTTCCGTTGTAACCACATCAAATGTGTCCTGCGGATAAGTCACAGTTTTAAACAGTAGCTCATCCTCATTCAACAAAAAAGTTCGTGCCTGCAAAATTGTTCTTTGTGTTGACCTCAGGTCTTTATTATACAAAACCAATTTTACGGATGGAACCATCTTTTGAACACGCAGGTAAACTGGCCCATTCTTTTCATCGGCGTAGCTGTCGAAAGAAAATGTTGCTGCGCTTACAGATGTTTCAAGCCAGTATCGCCTCTGAAATGTGTTGAATGATAACCGGCCGAATCCGTTCAGTCTATTCGATCCGGTTGCATACAAAGCGCTACCGATGAAAGCAAAACGATTTAGCGGTAACTGGTAGTTGTGAACCATCGCGCCTATCATGAATTTATCATAGTTGTTATATCCAACAGCCGGAAGAAATGAAATATAATTATACTTGTCAGTTTTTGTAAAATTGAAAAACGTTGCCGGCTTAACTGATTTTGGTTGCGGATATTTTCTTATTGGTCCGGTTGTAAAAATCCTGCTGTAAAGAGAATCAATTTTCACACCACTTGCCTGCTCTATTGCATGTTTGAAATCTTCAGGATACGGATGTTTGAATTTCCATTGCTCATAATAATACTTCACACTACTGTCAAACCCAGACGTTCCGAGCTGATGTCTTAATTGCCGCATCCACACCGGCGTTTTGTCGTAAACGATCAAACCATAGTTGGTTTCTGTGAATGCAAGCGACGTTGTGTCGATCGGCTGGTCCTTTCTCATTTTTTCAAGCGTGGCAATCTGAACCTCATTGTAGTTTGGCGGAACCCGATGTTCCAGAAATCGACCTTTGCTCACATACATGTCAGAATTTGTTCCGTACTTTTCGTTTTCGTATTCTTGTTGATAAAATTCGTTGATCCCTTCATCCATCCAGGCATGATCCCTTTCGTTCGTTCCTAAAATTCCGTAAAACCAATTATGCCCGATCTCATGAGCCAGTGTTGCGTCCAGGTCCTGTTGGCTTCCAGTCATAGTAATCAAGGTGATGGTCGGATACTCCATGCCACCGCTGTTCATCGCATCGTTCCCGGCAACCGCGCTTACATTATTGTATGGATATGCACCGATTTTTTTTGAATAAAAGCGCACTGCGTCTTTCATGTACTTAAGGCTGTTTCTCCAATATTCTTCGTCCCACGGGTTATAATAAGAGAGTACGTCGATAGTATGATCCTTTATCTGCAAAGTATCATGTTGCACCAAAAACAGTTTGCTGGCGAACCAGGCAAAATCGTGCGCATCGTTTAAAACGTACGTAAGCGTTTTTAGATTTTTTGACGATGGCGGCATCAGCTTTTCCGGCGCTGGTCTTTCTTTTTTTTCCACGCTGGTTACTAGCTGCTGGAATAATTTGTAGTTGTTCTGAGACGATGGCTTTTGTTTTCCGATTTCTTTCAGATGCTCTAATTCTGATCTGTCCTGTAAGTCGCCCGATGCAGCTACAATGTAGTTGTCCGGAACCGTGATGTTTACTTCCCAGTTTCCGAATTCACTATAAAATTCGCCCTGGTCTAAATAAGGGATTGGATGCCACCCTTTGCGATCATAAACCGCCGGCTTCGGAAACCATTGCGTTAATTGGTAAGTCTGCCCTACATGTCCGCCTCTTGAAAAATTGTAAGGCAGTTTTTCATGAAATGGAGTCGTGATACTGATGGAGCTGTGTGGCGGCAAAGGGCGTGGCAGGATCAGCTTAGCTATATCGATTTCAAACGAATCGATTTCCAAAACTGCCGCAACACTGTTCACTTGAAAACTCAGTTGGTTGATATAACCTCTATCCTCTTCTTTAGAAAAATAAAAATCGGTCGATCCGTTTTTTAACAACTGTTCGCTAAAGGCCGTGCGGTCATTCTTATATGCATTTGGCCAAAGATGAAACCAGATATAAAATAAAGTATCGGGCGAGTTGTTGATGTATTGCATTTTTTCAAATGCCGTCAAACTGTTATCGGTATCATTAAGCTTAACGTCAATGTGATAATTTACCTGTTGTTGCCAATAGGTTTTTTGTGCGTGTGAAAGAAAAAAAGTAAGGATAAAAAAAATTAAATGCAGTAGTTTTTTCATCTTCTGCATAATTGCTATTTAAAGTTCCCTTCATGCTGCAGCAGCGCGAACAAATCGTCAACGCCCATGTTTAAACTTTTTTCCA
>DASQJI010000886.1:0-5596 GCA_035631175.1 Parafilimonas sp. | reverse complement strand
TAAACTCGGTGTAGATTATTTTATAAATTGACATTTTTAAACGTATGTCAATTAAGTGGGTTCACTACTTAATGAGAATAATCTTTAGTATGATCGATTTTTTTAATTTTACCCGAGTATTAGCAGGATATCTCGCTGGATTTAAGCATATAATTAAGCGAAGTACTAAAAACTAACAAGGATTTCCTTAATAGTGGCGAACGAAAAGGAATCAGCCCTTGGTGTTAAACGACGTTTGTCGTAGTGTGCACCGCTGGCCGTAATTTGTTCTCAATATGATGAAGAGTTTGAAACAGCTCTCAAAATATAGTTCATGACTAGTATTCAAAGAGAACAATGGCTAACGAAACTGAGTAGCATTCTTTGGAGGTAGAATGTGAATGGGTGGTAACTTTCATCCAAGGCAAAATATAAATTAGAAATCGATAGTAAACAAGTACCATGAGGGAACGTTGATGTACTTCGAAAGGAGAAATAGAAATCTGAAATTGGCTAGGCGGAATCTGAATTTCTGTTTTGCAAAATATTAAATGAATATTTTGCTATAAATAGTATTCAGGCCCGTCTTGAAACACGGACCAAGGAGTTGAATATGCATGCGAGATAAAGAATAATTAAATTCTTGTCGAAGTGAAAGCAATTTTACGGTTCAGTAACTACCGACTAAACGTTTGAGTAGGAGTATGTATGTTCAGACCCGAAAGATGGTGACCTATGCGTGGGCAGGGCGAAGTCAAGGGAAACCCTGATGGAAGCTCGTAGCAATACTGACGTGCAAATCGTTTGCTAGACCAGCGTATAGGGGCGAAAGACTAATCGAACCATCTAGTAGCTGGTTCCTCCCGAAGTTTCCCTCAGGATAGCTTGGTGACAATTTAGTTATATCTGGTAAAGTCAATGATTAGAGGAATTGGGGGCATAAAGCCCTTAACCTATTCTCAAACTCTAAACCGATATGATTGTTTTTCTGGAATAACAACAGATTACAAATGAATACTGTCCCATAGTGGGCCAGTCCTGGTAAGCAGTACTGGCGATGAGGGATGCTCCTAACGCTCGATTAAGGCGCCAAACAATGGCTGATCAGATACCATAAAAGGTGTTGTTTCATGGAGACAGTAGGGCGGTGGTCATGGAAGTCGAAATCCGCTGAGGACTGTGTAACAACTCACCTACCGAATGAAACAGCCCTGAAAATTGATGGCGCTTAAACCATTGGCCAATATTGAGCCATCAGCGTAATATGCTGATGTGTAGGGAGGCGTGGGGACAGCTGTGAAAATTCGCCGTAAGGCCGTTGTGAGCTGTCCCTAGTGCAGATCTTGGTGGTAGTAGCAACTAGTCAAATAAAACCTTTGACGACCGAAGTGGATAAGGGTTCCATTGGAACATCACTTGTCAATGGGTTAGACGGTCCTAAGGAATCATTCACGTTTCGAAAATAAAGAACATTCAGTTCTCGTTCGAAAGGGAAAAGGGCTAAAATTCCTTTTCTGCATAGTGGGTTGTGGTAACATTATGAGCCTGGACGCTGCATGAGCTACTGAGAAGTGTACTAATCACTTTTTAACAGCATGACACCATCGAATCAGGTTGACTGGAGAAATGGTTGAACGGCTGGGAAAAGCCTGTTTTCAGGTTCAGTACGTTTTAGCGGTCTTTGAAAATCCAGGGAATCATACACATCATGCATCCGTACCATAAACCGCAGCAGGTGTCCTAGGTTAGAAACCTCTGGTCGATAGAGTAACGCAGACGAGGGAAGTCGGCAAATTAGATCTGTAACTTTGGAAAAAGGATTGGCTCTGGAAACTGTTTGCGCAAATATCTGCCTCAACTTATGTTGCAGGTAGATAGCTTTTTTGCTATTGTGCATTATAATCAGTTATTCCAGAACTGGTACAGACATGAGGAATCTGACTGTTTAATTAAAACAAAGCATTGCGATAAACACACTAGTTTTTCACGCAATGTGATTTCTGCCCAGTGCTCTGAATGTTATTGCGAAGAGATACGCTTAAGCGCGGGTAAACGGCGGGAGTAACTATGACTCTCTTAAGGTAGCCAAATGCCTCGTCGTGTAATTTACGACGCGCATGAATGGATTAACGAGATTCCTACTGTCCCCGTCTGGGATCTAGCGAAACCACAGCCAAGGGAACGGGCTTGGCAAAATAAGCGGGGAAAGAAGACCCTGTTGAGCTTGACTCTAGTCTGAATTGTCGAATGACTTGGTGGGTGTAGAGTAAGTGGGAGCTTTGGCGTCAATGAAACACCACTACTGCCGACGTTGTTCAACTTACTCTGTGGCAAACATAACACTAATAGTGGTCAAGTATCCCCTTGTGGCAGGTTCTTGGAGGAAATATTCAGATGGGGAGTTTGGCTGGGGCGGCACATCTGCTAAACTGCAACGCAGATGCCCTAAGGTTGACTCAAAGAGAACAGAAATCTCTCGTAGACTGAAAGGAGAAAAGTCAGCTTGATTCAGATTTTCAGTGCGAATACGAACTGCGAAAGCATGGCCTATCGATCCTTTAGATCTAGGAAAGTTCTAGCTAGAGGTGACAGAAAAGTTACCACAGGGATAACTGGCTTGTGGCAGCCAAGCGTTCATAGCGACGTTGCTTTTTGATCCTTCGATGTCGGCTCTTCCTATCATTGGGACGCAGAAGTCTCAAAATGTCGGATTGTTCACCCGTTAATAGGGAACGTGAGCTGGGTTTAGACCGTCGTGAGACAGGTTAGTTTTACCCTACTTATGAATGACACGGAGACAGTAGTCCAGCGTAGTACGAGAGGAACTGTTGGGCGAAGCCTCTGGTAACCCAGTTGTTGGAGACAACAGTGCTGGAAAGCTACGCTTCCTGGATAATGATTGAACGCCTCTAAATCAGAATCCAGTCTGGTAATCCATGTCAACACATAGGAAGAATATCAAATAATGTTAAAATTATTCTTGCGGTTAAAAGATTAATCTCATTTCCAATGTGTATAGCATTACTGATAGACGATCAGATTGCTTCTGAATCTTGTAAGCGTGAGAGTGAGCAAAGCCTTGCAATCCGCTGAGAGATATTGGAAGTAAAATGCACTGGTATAAATATAATCGGGATCTTCAATTCGCCATAGGCAGCCAAAAATGAACCTGGATCCGGATTTGTGTCCTTTTACATATAATTCATTCTTTTTGAGATTCTTCACTGATCATTACGCTGCGCGCTGCGAGGGTAAAGCCATTGATCATGCCACTAATCTTATAATGGATCTGATTTATGGTTCAGAAATAATCCCCGCCTGACTTTCACAATTTTGTGGACCAACAAAATATCGTATCTTTTTTTCCCCCAAGAAATCAGCATATTCGTAGACCAGCATTAAGAAATATTCTTAATGAAATGGTGAGATTTGGAAAATACAAGCATAAGTCTGTTGTTGTAATTTTTATGAGTTGCTTTTGTAGATTAATGATAGTGTGATAGTGTTTTGAAATTTCTGCTGTCTTTGCATAATTTGATTGATGAACTGCTAATAGTTAAGATATTAGATAAAAATCAAACTTTTGTAATGTTCTACCAACCTGGTTGATCCTGCCAGTAGTGATATGCTTGTCTCAAAGATTAAGCCATGCAAGTGCAAGTATAAGTTTTCATACAACGAAACTGCGAAAAGCTCATTAGAACAGTTGTAATGTTCACGAGAATCTTTTTGGATGGATATCCTTGGTAATTCTGGAGCTAATACATTCTACTTTTGTAGTGTCTTTGCTATTGGTTTTCCAGAGGCAGTAATGCCTCAAAAGGATCAAGACAAATTCTCGGATTGTTTACGACGTCTCGTATCAGCTTCTGACCTATCAGCTCGTGACGGTAGGGTATTGGCCTACCGCGGCTGTGACGGGTAACGGGGAATTAGGGTTTGATTCCGGAGAGGGAGCCTGAGAAATGGCTACCACATCTAAGGATGGCAGCAGGCGCGCAAATTACCCAATGCCGAAATGGTGAGGTAGTGACCAGAAATAACAGCGCAAGGCAATTGCCTTGTGATTGTAAAGGGAGGTATTTAAAGTGGTGCCTCGTAAAACAACTGGAGGGCAAGTCTGGTGCCAGCAGCCGCGGTAATTCCAGCTCCAGTAGCATATATTAAGTCTGTTGCAGTTGAAACGTCCGTAGTTGAATTTCCCAAGGTTCAAATGGCTCATAGTCAGATGATCCTTGGTTGAAGCTGCTTTTTTAGTTGCTTCATGTTACTTTGAGTGAATTGAGGTGTTCCAACCGGGCTTGCGCTTTTACAGCTTAGCATGGGATAACAATATATGGCTCAACTTCATTTGTTGGTATTTGAGGCTGAGTAATGATTGATATGGATATACGGGGGTATCCGGACTTGCTGGAGAGAGGTGAAATTCTAAGACCCAGCAAAGACGATCTAATGCGAAAGCATTTACCTAGTACTTGCCTGTTAATCAAGGACGAAAGTTGGGGGATCGAAGACGATTAGATACCGTCGTAGTCCCAACTGTAAACGATGCCGACTAAGGGTCGGCTGCAATCTATACTTTCGCCGTCGGCACTTCAGGAGAAATCTAAGTATCTGGGTTCTGGGGGGAGTATGGTCGCAAGGCTGAAACTTAAAGGAATTGACGGAAGGGCACCACCAGGAGTGGAGCCTGCGGCTTAATTTGACTCAACGCGGGAAACCTTACCAGGCCCAGACATTTTTATGATTGACAGATGAATATTTCTTTCTCGATTCTATGGGTGGTGGTGCATGGCCGTTCTTAGTCGGTGGGGTGACTTGTCTGGTTAATTCCGATAACGGACGAGACCTCGACGTATTAAATAATCAGACTAAGATTTTCTTGGTTTTGATTACTTATTGGGACACTGAGTTTCTATCTCAGGGAAGTCCGAGCCTATAACAGGTCTGTGATGCCCTTAGATGGCCTGGGCTGCACGTGTGCTACAATGAGTATAATAGCAGGTTTTTGTTTCGAAAGAAATCAGTAATCCTGAAATATACTCGTGGTAGGGATCGCCTGTTGCAATTTCAGTCGTGAACAAGGAATTCCTAGTAAGGACAAGTCATTATCTTGTGCTGATTATGTCCCTGCCCTTTGTACACACCGCCCGTCGCTTCAACCGATTGGATGGTCCGGCAAAATACATGGACAACGATATTTTTTGTTGAAAGTGTTTTGAGCCTTATCATTTAGAGGATGAAGAAGTCGTAACACGGTATCCGTAGGTGAACCTGCGGATGGATCATTCCACTTAAAAAAACAAAATTCGAATCGTTAGTTGATTGGTGATATAGGAAATTATTAAAAAAATCCTAGCCAATGGATGGCTCGATTCTAATTACGAGAAAGGATGCAATTATCTGCGAAAATCGGGGTGATTTGTAATTCCAGTATCCCAAGGTTTCTGAATACATGGTTGCTGGACCAGTATGTTAAACTCGGTGTAGATTATTTTATAAATTGACATTTTTAAACGTATGTCAATTAAGTGGGTTCACTACTTAATGAGAATAATCTTTAGTATGATCGATTTTTTTAATTTTACCCGAGTATTAGCAGGATATCTCGCTGGAT
>DASQJI010000885.1:0-10735 GCA_035631175.1 Parafilimonas sp. | reverse complement strand
GTCGAATGTGAGGCCCTTGTACACAACGCCCTGGAAACTTCTTGTCTCGTCATATTTACACAAAGGAAAATACACGCAGCAGTTACATCCCGCCGTGTCAATTTGATTACTGGCGCTGTTCGCGTTTGTTGCAGGTGCATTACTAGCTGCCAGGTTTTTAGAAGCGAGCGTAATTGTATTTTTATCTACCGCCGTCACTTTGAACGCTTGCTTTATTTTTACCGGCACTTCGTCCCATAATTCGTCGGCACTACCGTTGAAAGTACAGTTAATCCTTGCTGTTCCCTGCGCATAAGATGACTTCACATTCTTTACATGCTGATTCGCTTTCAGATTTTCTTTGAACGCAGCAAAATCAGCATCGTCGTATTCAATGCCGGAGATTGAAATTGTTATTTCGTTTTCCTGGCTCGTTGTTGTTTGTTGCTTTGCCTGCGCAATTGCGGAATCAGCGAACCATAGGAGTGACGCCGTAAGCAGCAGTGCGTGTAAATTTTTCATAGCAGTCTATCAAGTCGGATATTTTGTAACAAAAGTTCCTGCAGCTAAATTAATTTAAAAGTTTTCAAAAGATATTCAACGTATTTTTTTTCTGCTGAAGGATTCTAATAACTCATATCGTCGTCGTCAAAATCGCAACCTATAGGCGCACCGGGCGGAATCTCCTTATGTAAAGTCGGTTTGGCATCACCCGGCGAATTCATTCTGTCAAGCGCAAGGATCAAATGTGCGGTGTAAGACGCATCTTTCGAAATCTTCTTTTTTGATTCGATAAACGTTTTTAGTTCGCTCAATGCGTTTTTTGCATCGGCCCTGGCCTGGAAAGAAACGTCTGCGTTTATACTCGTGCTCAACAGGTATGTCAGAAGCACTTGCTCTGTTTGTTGTTGAATGAGTTTCTTCATTCCCGTTTGTCTTGGCGCTTTCCACGTTTTGTTGATCAATGAGTCAATCATTTCGCCGACACCCAAACCACCGTCCACCGCGTACTGTTCCATGCGGCTTAAACGTTCCGCATTGAATAAAAACGACAATGGAAAGTCAGCAGCAGTTTCCGCAGGCGACAATGCGTCGAACGCGAGGCCAGTTCGTTTTTTGAATAATTCTCCTGATGCAGCATAACCTGCGGGGCGCGGAGGAATGATAGAGACAATGCTTTCGGGCAGCATCAAAACTTTTGGATCAATGCAACTCACAACTGCGTTTAGCGCTTTTAGCTGCTCTTCCTTTGATAAGGGCTTTGTTACAAGTTGACCGTCTCCGCGCAGCGCATAATTATAATCCATTCCACCAACCAACTTAGTTACTGCTTCGAGCTGGTAACGATGATAAAAATAAACGGGTACCAGAACATCCTCGAGCATTGCCATGGGCATGCCGGCCCTGATGTTATTCTCGCCAAATTGTTTTAGCGCCTCTTCTCTCACTTTCATTACTTCTTTCAATTCATCTATCGCGTTGCCGCCATTGTCCCAGAGATGTGCATATGGACTAAGTGCGCCTGCGGGCCTCGCATCCTGGTCGGTTAAAAATCGCAATCCTTTTTTGAAAGCGTTTGTAAGAATCGCATTGAGAGAATCATTTTCATTTGCTGCTGCAGAAAGGTCAGCATATCCCCACATGATAGCTACTTTATCCCATTCGCCGATCTTATTATCATATGCATTGCTAAGGTCGATCTCGCCCGCGTTATTCACCCTCACCAATGGATGAGGATAATCCATTACGCTGCTGCGATCGACAGTGCTGGCGGAGTAATTATGCATTAAGCCGAGGGTGTGTCCTACTTCATGCGCAGCCAATTGTCTTATGCGCGCGAGCGCCATCTTCAACATTTTATCGTCGGCAGGGATCCCATTTTCAAACGGAGCTAACAAGCCTTGCGCAATTAAGTAGTCCTGCCTCACACGAAGCGATCCGAGTGTTACATTTCCTTTTATTATTTCACCCGTTCTCGGATCGACCACCGCAGCGCCGTAGCTCCATCCGCGCGTGCTGCGGTGTACCCAATTGATCATGTTATACCGTAGGTCCATCGGGTCCGCGCTGTCAGGCAAAATTTTCACCTCGAAAGCATTCTTATATCCGGCCGCTTCAAATGCCTGGTTCCACCAGCTTGCACCTTCAACCAACGCGGATCGTATTGGTTCAGGTGCTCCGTTGTCCACGTAATAGATGATTGGTTTTACCGGCTCACTCATTAAAGCATTCGGCTCTTTTTTTTGCAGTCGGTGACGGCAAATAAAATATTTTATGATCGGCTCTGATATCGGCGTACCATAATCATAATACGAAATATCACCGAAGCTTGAACGCGGGTCGAAAACCCTCGGCGTATAATTTTTATCGGGCAATTGGACGAACGAATGATGCATTCGCAGTGTGATCGCTTGCGGCGATGGCGTTACTGCCTCTACCAAATTGCCGGTATTGCCATCATTATTGACGAGCGTTATCGTGGCCTCAAATTCAGTGTTCAGCGGAAAATTTTTTGTGTAGGGAAGATATATTGCTGACCGTGAAGTATCAATGCGATAGCTGCCCTGGTTTTGTTCACGGAGCCTGTTTGCTACGTGGAGCGCATCGCTTAATAAAAGCGCTGTTGCATTCACCAGCACTGACCCGTTAGATTCTGCCTCTTCATTGAAGCCCCACAAAGTGGATTGAGCGAAGGATTCTTGCACTGTTCGCTTCTCGTTTGGATCGTTCGTGATGGCGCGATAATCGTAGTTCGGCTGCAGCATGAAGATCTTCCTTCCGACCCTCGTGAATTTCACTATGCGGGTGCTACCCAGCAGGCCGCGATCAAGGCCGATATCATTTGATCCTAAACCTGCTGGCAAAGATGTCTGATATAAAACTTCAGAGTCGAGGTGAGGTATCTCGAACCAAATCTGTCCCCTGTCTTCATCCCAGTAAAAATTGAAAAAACCCTCATACTTTTTCATGCCGCGGGTCCGGTCTTCGATCGTTGGAAGTTTTTGAGCCGGTGCGAAAAATGGCGCGATCAGCAGCAGGAAAAAGACCCTTTTCATGAGCAGTGATTTTCTACAAGGTTATGAAAAAACTTCATCGCTTGCAGATAATGGTTGACTGCGGATCTTAGATTTCGGATCCGTAATATGATTGAGATCGCCTTGCCTCTGAATTTTTTATTCAGCTGCGGCGTTTGATACTGGACATGATAACTCCGAAAGCTTACAGCATTTCATCTCCACGTGACTCGTTGTCTTGGTTGAGGGATGCGCCTCACGAAGAGCTTTACAAGCAAGAGCCCAAAGATGAAACCTCCGATATGAGCTGCGTATGCTACATCCCCTGCCTGTTCTCCACCAAGAGTGCCTAAACCACTCATCACCTGGAAGATGAACCATAGCCCAACGACAAGAAATGCAGGAAGCGTGACAACGAAGAGATAAAACCAAACGTGAACGCCTTTTGTTGGATGCAGGAATATGTATGCCCCCAACACACCTGAGATCGCGCCCGATGCGCCCAGCGAAGGAATGAGTAAATTTTGGCCGAAGATCCATGTGCTGAATACATGACTAAGTCCTGCGAGCACTCCGCATAATAAATAGAAGACCAAATATTTTATATGCCCCATCGCATCTTCGATGTTATCGCCAAATATCCACAGGAAAAGCATGTTGCCAAACAGGTGTGCGATGCCTCCATGCAGGAATTGGGATGTGATCAGTGTAAGGAAGACAGGGATCGGCGTTGGCTGCAAGCCGGGCATCTCAAACTGATCCCCTGTGTAAGGGTCCGTCATGATCTGGCTGTTGGTGACAACATCATGACCAGACAGGATCTCGCCCGGAACGGTAGCGTATGCGAAAGTAAAGGGCACATTATTTCCCCATCGCTGCCAATAAAAAAATACAATGATGTTGATTGCGATCAACAAATAGTTTACAACAGGTGTGGTTCGCCTGCCGGAGTCGTCGTCTCCAATAGGAATGGGCATAAATTTTTAGATGTTGATGATGCAAATGTTGTTCCGTGGTCCGAGTCTCTTAACTGATCTTCCATTTGGTTCATTATATGATGAAAAATCAGGCCATAAATATTGCCGCATTTTTCGCTTAGTCAAAATTTACACCCACTCTCAGAGCTTTCAAACCACTCACTCCCTGCAGTTCTTCGAGGTCAAGTTGTTCGAGATCATCATTCAAAACATTCTGTTCCTGCAGGTAATAAATATAGCGCAGGTATTCATCAGCATCAGTTCGGTTGAAATAAACAAGCGCGATCTTACCGGGTTGTGTTAATCGCTCCGTTGTATTTCGAATAAGCACTTTATCTATGCGCTTTTTGATCACCTGGTATCCTATGTTGTAAGTGCCTTCCACATCGAATCTTCTCTCATCATTTCGAAAGCTGATGTCGATCGTGTTGCCGTGCACAAAAATGAGCTGCGTGATGTACAACGGCTTTGCCAATTGCGGTGCCAGCGAATTCGTTATCCTGCCGATCTCTGCCATAGATGTCAATTGCCAAAGGCGGAGATTGCTGAGGTAAAGGAGATCGAAAGGGACTTCCGGCGCGATCGATTGGCCAATATAAATATCGTATTCAATTCCATCGGTCCTGAATTTTTCGAAGTAACATGGATAAGATCTTTGCAGCTCTTCTTTGAACTGGTCAAGCCGGTTATTAATTGCCGTGTTGATCGCCTGCATCGATTCTTCGAGAGCGCGTTTATTTGCACAAGCGGCGCCGGTCGCCGGATCAATGGCGCCAAAATAAGACTCGATCAAGTTTGCTGATGACGGATGATTTTTTTTCAGGTGCATCAAAAAAGGATCTATGTCCTGGGTAAGAAACGTGTTCAGGCTTATTTCATCGTTGGCGGTTAAGTGGTGCGCAATGCTATTGATCCATTCCCTGCACTCGAATATTTTTTCATCTATCAACCCCAAATTAAATTGCCGTTTCAGCGCTGTTAACGTCTGTACCAGCAAGTCGAATTGGATCTTCAAATCAGCATGCATTGCTTCATTTCTTTCGGCTGTTGAGTTTCGTATATCGACCGCGCCGTATAAAGGATAAACATCCTCAAAAAATACAGTTTCTATTTCTGTCTTCTCTTTTTTTGAAGAGGTCTCTTTTAAGTAACGCCAGGCCGCTTCATTGAATTTCCAGTAAACGGCGGGTTGCAGTGAGGTAAATTTTTCTTTGATAATGTTGTCTACCGCGGTGTCGAATTCATCGATCGAATTTTGCATCAGTTGTGAAAGCAATGGAAGCACCGAGTCAAGTTTCGGGAGTATTTTTTCGTCGAGTAAGTTCTCGCCCGTCGTATAAACTTCAAGCATCCCAGCCAGGTTATTCCCATAAAATACGGGCACCATCGCGTACGATTGTATACCCGATTTCTTCAGGATCTTTAGAAATGGCTGCCGTTGCTGATCTTCTTCTGTGATCGTTTTAAAAAAAACGAGTCTTGGATTTTTCGAATAATTTTCTGCGGCTGCGAGGTACGTGGATTCCGCGATGCTGTGCATCCTGATCTTTTCGCTCAACATGCTATGCAAACAATTGTCGTCATTGAAAACAAGTTTGTTATTTATACGTAGCATTGGCAGCAAACCAAATTCTACATCGTTGCGGCCGGAAAATGTTTTTAATGACTGGATAACACGGTTGTAATAAAATCTATCGTTATGAGCGCGCCGGTTCAGTATTGAATCTTTGATGCTTTCAATGGCATACTCATCCGTGATCTCGGTAATAGTAAGAACCGAAAATCCTTCAAACGAAAACAGGGAAAGCGGAAGCTGTTCTCTTAGGAAATCGGCCGTAGTGCCCTCCTGTACATGTGTTTGTAATATTTCAAAGTTTATTTCGGGCAATGGTTTGTCGTGCCTGATGTCAATAAATCGCGGATCGATATGTACCCGGTAAAATTTTTGGAAATTTGTTTCGTGATCGAATAACGAATGAACCATCTCCAGCCTTCTTGTCGATGGAATTTTATATAATTTTTCGAGCAGAAACGAATACATCATCTCGAACCTTTGGCGATGCGTGCCGTCGTCGTCCATAGGGCTGATAGCGGCAGGCTTTGGCTTGCCCGTACGCCTGTCTACCAGAACGTCGTACAAGGCATTCGTGCCATAAAAGATCCTCGGCATCATCGGTAAGCTCAAACCCCAGAAATTACAGTTCTCGTCAAACGTCAATGGCAGAAGGGAAGCATATATGAGCTCAAAAAGTTCACCGTAATTTTCGATTTGATCAACGTTTACGATCGATGATAACTCAGGATGAAGGTCAAATTTTTTAAGTGCAAACCTGTAGAACTTCGTGCGTACGCTCTGCTCGGTCTGAATTCTGTGTTTTAAGTATTCAATAAATTTTTTGAATGATAAATGCGTATGGCCCACGAAGTGCTGCGACAACTCCTGTTCAATATCAAGCAACTTGTTTTGCATAAGAAAGAAACGAATAGACCACAAAAATAACTAATCGACGCAAGACAACCTTTCTGTCACAGTGAGAGCAAATGACGCAAACATTTTTATATTCGTGCCTGTAACCGATTCATGAAAAAATTAATTTTCATTTTATTATTGGCGACCGGCCTTACACGATGCTCAGATCCAAAAAAACTAACCGGTAGTTCTGGCAAAGAATTTCCTGCAGAGCTTGTTCATTTTATTCCATATAAAAGTAACCCGGTGTTTGCAGCAACTGGAGCTTCAACGTGGGATAATCAAATACGTGAAAGAGGCTGGATAATCCGCGAGGGCCGCGATTGGTATATGTGGTACACCGGCTATACAAATATAGACAGCGTAAAATTTCTCGGCCTTGCCACTTCAAATGATGGCTATGCATGGACAAGATATCACCAGAACCCAATTTATAACAGTGGTTGGGTAGAGGATGTATGCGTGGTAAGATCAGGAGACATTTATTATATGTTCGCTGAAGGCAAAGGTGACACCGCTCATATGCTCACATCTACAGATCGGATTCACTGGACGGAAAAAGGCAATCTCGATATTCGTCTTACAAACGGAAGCGCAATAAATAAAGGGCCTTATGGAACGCCTGCAGTCTTAAATCAAAATAATACCTGGTATCTTTTCTACGAACGAGATGATAAAGGCGTGTGGCTTGCTACTTCGCAAGACCTTAAGGTTTGGACGAACGTGCAGGATGAACCTGTGTTAAAATGCGGGCCGGAAGCGTACGACCAATTTGCTGTCGCGATGGACCAGGTGATTAAGTATAAAGGTTATTACTATGGATACTATCATGCATCGGCGTTCAAAGATTGGCACGAGTGGTCGTCTGACGTCGCCGTTTCAAATGATCTCATCCACTGGAAAAAATATCCGGGCAACCCGATAGTCAGCAATGATAAATCGAGCCCGATGATCGTAAACGACGGAGTTCGCTTTCGCCTCTATACTATGCATCCCGAAGTAAATGTTTACCTGCCGGAAAATACCGGTCAGTGAAAGCACGGACGCATGCAACGATTTGCTGACAAGAATAGTCGATATAATCAATGCAAAGGATCATAGCCTTCATAACGACGCTTATATGCGTCTCGTGTTCGAAAGAAAATAGTGCGCCGGAGAATCCTTCCACTGCAACTACTCAGTGGATGATCGAAAACGTTCAGGGGCCGGACACCGGTAAGATAAATGATAGCATCGCTTTCTTAGTGTCGTGGCCATTTGCCAGTGGCTGCGATGTGCTCGACAGCTTTGTACAAACGCAGCAGGATTATGAAGTGTACGTGAAAGCACTGGGTCACACGAACTATGGTTTTTGCTCGGACAATGCAGGAATAAAAACAGCGACGTTTTACTTTTTTGCCACATCACCAGGCACATACAAACTGAAATTTCTGAATCCCGACAATTCTTATTTGCTCCACACAATTAGAATTCAGTAGTCATGCTGATGGATATAGTGCCTTAAAAACAAAAATCCCGCCTGAGCCCGGTGCGGGATTCTTTTATATAAGCAGTAGTAAGCCAAAAAATTTTGGGCTAGTAGCCCCAACTTTTCATCACATCAAAATCTTCTTTAACGCATTCGAGTGGCGTTTTTCCCTGGTAAGATTCCTGTTCAATAATAAAATGTTTTGTGCCTCCGTTTTTGCGCGCGTAATCAACAATTTCTTTTACGTTCAAAACGCCTTTGCCTAACACGGTACTTTCAAATTTACCGTTCATCTCACCCTTTTCACTTGCGATCTCGTCTTTTACATGCATTAGTTCAAATCGTCCCGGGTTTTGTTTCATGATCTCGATCGCCCTGCCGCCAACTCCATACATGTTGCCAATGTCTAATTGCTGAGCTACCAAAGATCGATCTGTGTTCTGCAAAATGTAATCGAACAATAGCTGATCATTGATCTTTGTTGCAAATTCAAAATCATGGTTATGATAACCAAATTTGACGCTATTTTTTTTGCACAATTCCCCGCTCCGGTTAAACACTTCCATAAATTTCTTAAGCAGTTCCTGGTCTGTTCTCACTTTTTCGTTTAGGGACGGACTTATGACATACTGTTGCCCGGCCGTTACAGCATCTTCAACGGTATATTTCCAAACATCCGTGAAATCATTTTTCGAGTCATCCCAGTATTCCAACTTCAATTCTGTGTGGCCGCTGTACATCTTGATGCCGAGATCCGCAAGAAATTTTTTGAAATCTGCTGCGCTATAACCGTAAAATTTTCTTTCCTTATAATTTGCATGTTCAACATACCGGTAACCCATCGCCGAAATTTTCTTCAATGTGCCTGGTGGATCCGCTTTCATGTCATCACGCACTGAATACAATTGAATGGCCAGGATGTGATCGGTCGCCTTTTCATTGGCAAATATGTTGTTCGAAAGCAGGGCTGAGCCAGCCAATACTGTTGAAGTTTGTCTTAGAAATTTTCTTCTTGACGATCTCATAATTTTTCTTATTGCTGAAAAGATTAAGTGCCTCGCTTCGCGGAAATTAGTTTCTAAAATCCCCAGTTCTTCATGGCAGCAAGATCTTCTTTGGCGCATTCGAGTGGCGTCTTGTCCTGGTAATCCTCCTGCTCGATGATGAAATGTTTGGTGCCCGTTTTTCGCGCGTATTCCAGTATCTCTTTTACGCCAACTACACCTTTGCCGAGAATCGTGTTTTCATAAGTGTTGTCTTGCTTATTGGTTTTTACTACGTCTTTTACATGCATCGAAAAGAACCGGCCAGGATAGCGTTTTAAATAATCCATTGCCCTGCCTCCCGGTGCATACATGTTACCGATATCTATTTGTTGCGCGACCAGGGATTTGTCTGTTGTATCTAAAAGGATATCGTATAATCTAACGTTGTTGAGATAGTGATCGAACTCGTAGCTTTCATTGTGAAATGCGAATTTGATACCGGCTTTCTGGCAAAGTTCTCCTGTTTTATTATGCAGCTCCATATACCATTTGAAATCGCTTTCATTTTTACAAAGGCTTTCGTCAACACCCGGGCTTATCATATACTGCAATCCAACAGCAGCGGCGTCCTGGATCGTTTGCACCCATTCCTCGGTAAATTCATTTTGCGACTTATCCCATTTTGTTGCGTCCAACCCATTGTGACCGCTGAGCATTTTTAAACCCAGGTCACTCAACAGGCTCTTGAATTCATTGGGTGAGTAGCCGTAGAATTTGCCGTTCTCGTATCCGGCATACTCAACATGCGTGTAGCCGAGCGCAGCAATTTTTTTGAGCGTCCCTGCAGGATCTTTCTTCATGGCGTCTCTCACCGAATACAATTGAATACCGACGATAAAGTCGGTTGCATTGCCTGTGGCTAATATTTTGCGCGGAAGTAATGCGGTGCCGGCAAATGTAATTCCAGCCTGTTTGATGAATGTACGTCTTGATGTTTTCATAATCGATCGTTAGGTAGAACAACAGGTTTTAAAAATAGGGAATAGTTGTACAATGAGATAAAAATAATTTCGTAACAGTAGCAACGATCGTTTTAAGGCCCGGGAAAATTATTTTTCCTAACATTGCGCCGTTATGAGCACAGCAAAACGTATTCTTTTTATCGACCGGGACGGGACTTTGATCCATGAACCTGTTTTGGGTAATATCGATGACTGGAGCAAGCTCGAGTTCTACCCGCATGTTTTTAAGTACATGAATTTGATCGCGACGGAATTCAATTATGAGCTCGCGATGGTGACCAACCAGGATGGCCTTGGTACAGCATATTTCCCATCAGAACATTTTTGGCCGATCCACAATTTTGTGATACATGCTTTTGAAAATGAAGATGTGTTTTTTTCAGGAGTTTATATTGACCCATCTCTAAAGGAAGAAAAGTCACCAAACAGGAAACCGCGCATTGGTATGGTCAAACATTACGTCGATAATCCTGAGTATGATCTTCAGCGTTCGTTTATTATTGGAGATCGTATAACGGATGTGCAGTTTGCAAAAAATCTTGGATGTAAGGCCCTTTGGTTGAACAATCATCCGGGACTTGGCCTGAAGGAAATTGAGAACACTGAAGAGGAATTACGCGCAACGGCGCTGGCGCTTGAAACAACACAATGGAAGCACGTGTATGAATTTTTGAAAGGGCAGGAGTGAAGTGGTTAACTGGTTAATTGGGTAAATGGTTTATTGCTAACCGCGGAGAAATGGAGGCAGCAACCAGGACACGGCAATCAACATCACGGAAAATGTGATCAGAAAATAAACTGCTACTTCAACGCGAAAGC
>DASQJI010000884.1:0-8400 GCA_035631175.1 Parafilimonas sp. | reverse complement strand
GCAGTTTGGTCGTAGGGCTGATCATAGATCAATCGAACCGTAACAAGCAAACCATCCGGGATCCAATCCATAAAATCGCGCATTTGCCGACGACTTGTGGTGTCCCAGTAATGAAATTCAAAATTGTATTCGTGCCCTTGTTCAGTACAACTTCCGCCGAAGCTTTGCATGAATCCTCCAAAAGGACCATTCGGATTTGTTGAAGGTGCATTTTGGTTATAGTAAGGCTTCAGTGTTACCGGGTCAAACAGGTTAAATATAATCGAGTGGCCCAGGCACGCGGACGACGTGATCGTTTTCCCGTTTATTTGCACCTGGAAATCTGCGTCGTACTGCCCGCTGTGGCCATACACAGCGTTATACATCGTAAGTATTGAAACGATATCATTATAAGTCCATCTGCGACTGAAACTATCTATGTAAATTCTGTCGCCGACAGATTTTAAATGCTGATACAGGTGCGACTGGTTAAATCCAAAACCTGCGTTCGGCAAGTAAACAAAGCTGGAAGTGTTCCAATGATACGCGCCGCTCGTTGGAACAGGAGCCACCCGCCAATAATAAACGGTGCTATCGGTAAAGGGAATGGTGGAATTAAATTCAAGCACTCCCCCCACCGAGTTTATCGTTTGTGTTGATTTGATCGCTGAGTTGAATAACTCGGTCGTATCCATTTCCATCACATATGAACGCATCGCCACCACAGGATTTGCCGTTGACGCGTAAACTTTGATGTTCGATTTATTTACAATAGAAAAATCGTAAGGATAAACGGGCTTCAGTTCATCTTCGTAAATGAAAAATTGTTTTGTAACCGTGTTGTTCAATTCACTCAGCTCATCATATTGGCCGGTGTTGTCAATTGTAACGATGATCGCATTTAACCCTTTGTCTCTTGTTGCAACAATGGGAACAGTCACCTCAACGGAATCGATAAAACGCACCGAAGGTATCCGCGCCGAAAACAAAACAGCCGTACTATTATCCGGGTACTTGCGTTGAATGAGCACCGAAACCGAATCACCGGTTGCTTTGCCGATGTTATAGAAATAGCATTTTACTTTGAAACTGTTATCGGCGACCGAGACAAACGTTGGCGTGATGATAACGCCCGGTTCTTCCACAACAAAATCCGGTTTGGGATGGGCATTTATTTTTAAAGCAGGATCTCCGTGAAGCACATTTTCCTCGGCGTGCAAAATGCCCGTAAAATCGCCGGCGGTAGTGACGAGATAAGAAGCCGCATCTCGTATGTTGTACGAAACCGGTTTATTATAATTTTGATGATCGAAAGAATTATAGAAGCCGGTGATATATGCATCGAGGTATGATTCTACACCAAAATGCGTGCTTGCGATATAAGCTATACTGCCACGGTTTTGCGCAAATACCCATGCCTCTGACAAAGAATTGTACACGCTGAAACGCGTTGTATCAAAAGAATAAATGTTTCCGGCGTCGCAACCATTTACAAAAAAGACAGGATACTTTCCGGGATTGTTATAGTTCTGCGGCTTATTCAAATTATAATCGAGAACACTTGCCGAAGAATGGCCAAAATAATTGATCAGCGAGATGCCATCGCTGAACAGTTGGCTCATCAGCGCGTCTGATATTGTTCCGCCACTGCCACTCGTTGTTTTGTTGAAAGTGGTAACGTTCGCGCCGAATGATGCTGTGTCAGTAACAATACGGCGATAACTGTTCATATCGGCAGTAAGCACGGCGTTTAACCCGGGATCGTCTGCGCCGATCACATGCACGATGTTTTTCATCCAGGCTTTTGCCTCAATCGTATGTGTACTGTCTGCCTGCGCTTTTTCATAATCTGTGATCTTTTTAAGATAGATGTCTACTTCAGCTGGTGTTACAGCTGCAAGCCGACCAATAGGGGTTGCAGGCACCGGGCCAAGGTCATTCGACGCAAGAATATTATCCGACGCAGGCCAGCCAAATGTCGGAACGAGATTCAACCGGTCTATATAAGGTGAAGATTCATGTATTCTTGCCTCGTCATACGTTACGGCCTTACCGATAAGAAAGGCAAACTTCGGAGCGACCGGAAAATTATTCCGCGCATACTTCAAAAAGTTCTTTACAGAAAGCGGATGCATTTTTATTCCGTAGGCGAACTGGTCCACGAGCTCATCAATATCATAGATCCTGGAAGTGAATGAACCGCCCGCTCCGCTGTTGCGGTAAGCAGCATAGGCCTGCACGGGACCGTTATTGCCGATGAGAATTTTATTTGAAATAATAAGATAGGTGCCCTGGTTTGCAGCCACAGAAAAATTCTGGAAAGTACGTTGCAGAAAATTTGTAATAAGCGATAGGCTGTTTTCGCTCACTAACACAAGATCCATGTTCGACGCCGAAGCCGGCAGCACAAATTGCAAAACGCCGGGTACGTTTGTATTCGCAGCGTAGCGCTTATTATTTGTGAGATCGTACAAAACAGGCGTTGCAAGGCCGCTATTAAAATTTGTGATCTTCAAAAAATATCCCTGACCTGTAGCCGGCATTGAAAAAGCAAATTGCGAAGCACCGCCGAAATTAAACTGGCGCGGATAACTAAGATCGATAAAGCCCACAACGATCCTGTCATTCTCACCCTCCGGGTTCCCATTGATCATGGAGACAGTGAATTTTGTATCAGCAGAGCCTATCTGCGAAGAGGTAACGTTAGTAGTTAGTACTGCAGCGCTCATCCCGGCCAGGCCCGAATAGTTGATAACATTCGCTCCGTTTATATCTACATTCACCGTCCTGCTTCCCAAAACAGCAGAATTTCCGGCAACTGAAATATTTAATTGCCCGGACCCCGAATTAGATGCATACAAATTTCCGGCATGCACAGATAAAGAACTGTCCGGCGATATGTCGCGACTACTCCACCATTCTCCCATGTCATAAGTTGACGAATAAACATTGGTGCCCCAGCTCACCGCCCGGCCACGGTTGATCATCGTTTGAAAGTCGTAGCGATAATGATATGTGAATGATTGCTCGGCGGGTAAGATATTTCCGTTCACATTATTTGGTGCATCGACAAGTCGAAGGTTTACGCCCGCGTTCACTGTTAAGAAATAACTGGCGGTGTCAGTTTCCAGGCTTAACTTGTCTGAAAGCTGATCAGCAGGATTTTTATATAGATTCTTATCTGGTTTGCCGTCGTTCCTTTCTCCCCAAAATTCAATGTAGCCACTTGAGGGTAACGGCCCGGATGAAACACTTGTGTAGATCGGAACTTCCTTTCCATTTCTCCATAATTGAAATTGCTCAGCCGGAACGGACTGCAGAGGCGCCGGAAGATTTGGCTGATTGATGCGGTACAATCCCGTTGAGCCAAGCTTGAATTTGTAATACGTTTTGGAGTAGTCGATCCATTCATTATAGTATTGTTGTGCAGCAAGACGGCAACAAACAAAGCAGATGGACAGTATCAATAAATATTTTCTCATTGAACAGGATAGCTTCCTTTTTCTTTCTTTTTAGATTTCGCCGGCCGTTGCACTTCCGGAATGCTGCCCCTTGTTTTTTTCTCTTTGCTTTTCGGCGCCAGGTCAATGCGAAGAGAAAACACATTAGTATAAAGCGGGTTGCTTTGATTCGCAAGATTCGTGAAAGCGTAATCGATCGCCACATTTCCTGCTTTAAATCCGGCCCCGATCGAAGGCTGGAATATCCAGACTTTCTTTTGATTCAGCGTATCTCCATCCGCAAGAGCCCGTTGAAAATTTGAAACACCCGCTCTCACAAAAACGACGTTGCTAATGTTCGCTTCCATCCCAAATTTCGGATCGATACTGATGGGGTTTGAGCTGATCAGCGTATTGCGTTTGCCATCGAACGTCACATCAAAGTCAGCCTCGGTAAGCAAATGCAGTTTGTCGGCAAATCGAAAATTATATCCGACAGCCGGCACAAGCCTTGGCGATGTGATTTCCGTAGACCGCACCGGGATGTCGTTATTCGTTAAATATAGTATTTGTTTTTCTTCATCGGTGAATGAAAAAGACCACGCATTGAAAGTGGTTGTTACGTCGCGTGCGGCGATCCCGAAACGCCATGTTGCGGTCCTGTACAATAAACCAGCGTCAAAGCCAAAGCCCCAGGCTGTGGCAAAGCTGCCCACATCGCGGTAAATGATCTTTGTGTTGGCGCCCCAACTGAATTGCGCCTTGTCATCATCCCGTATCACCTGCGCATACGAGATCAAGAAAGCATAGTCAGCAGAAGAAAAACTTTGAATGTTATTGTAATTAAGCGAGCCATCCGGTTCAACCAAAAACAATGTATTTGGTATGTCGTCCACACCAAATCTCAAAAGAGAAAATCCGAGTGTGCGGTAACCATTTCCTATCGGAATTGCAGAGGATATATAATCGTATTTACCAATCCCTGCAAAATATTCAGCATGCATGAGTGATATGCTTGGATAAGCGACCACATTCACAAGGCCGGCAGGGTTCCAATAGCCGGCATTGCCGTCTTCTGCACTTGCCACTTGAGCACCGCCCATTGCAAGTCCTCGCGCTCCTGCGCCGATGTTCAAAAATTCATTGGAATATTTACGGAATTGACTGTTTCCGCAAAGGGTGCCGGTGGTCAGGATCATCACAAGAATCAGCCGTCCGCAGGTTTTCATTCTGAAAAAGTAGTCTTTACAGGCGAACAAGATACAACTTAGTTTTTGATTGATCTTAATACGATAAAACGCTGCTTTTATTTCGGCCGAACGTGTGTTTATGTTGATGTCGGGCTCGCAGCTGGATTTACGATCCAGGATTTTAGATTTACGATTTCGTCGCTCGTTGAAGATTGCTGAAATGCATGATCTGAAATCTTCGATCTAATCTACAATCGGTGATTTAGTTTTTCTTTGCGCCGATGAGAGCCACACTGATTCGTTTACACGTTGCAGTTTTTCTGTGGGGATTTACCGGCGTGCTGGGACGTGCCATCACCCTCAACGAAGCATGGCTCGTTTGGTGGCGGATGCTCATCACAATAATAACTTTATGGCTCCTGTTTTATTTTTCGAAACGAATTCAGGAAATTTCGCTAAAAGACTTTTTTAAGATCGCAGCGATCGGAACGATGCTCTCTATTCATTGGCTGTTCTTTTATGGCAGTATCAAATACGCAGACGTCTCTATCGCTTTAACGTGCTTAAGTACCACTGGCCTTTTGAGTGCCGTGATAGAGCCTTTGTCTTTCAGGCGGAGGATCAATCCCTATGAAATTGCCCTGGGCTTGTTGGCTCTTGTGGGCATTGCAGTTATTTATATGACGAATCTCGCCTACTCTGTTGGGATCTGCATTGGCCTTCTTTCCGCGTTATTTCTGGTGATCGTGTCGATAATGAATAAAAAACTCGTAACCAGCCATGATGCCGAAAGAATAGCATTATACCAATTTACCGGCGGGTTCTTAGGGTTAACTGTTTTAATGCCGCTATATGATTTTTTATTTCCGCCAACACATATGATGCCGTATCAGTGGGACTGGCTTTGGCTTTTCGTCCTGAGCTGGTGCTGCACCATCTTAACTTTCATGTTGTATATAAGGGCATTAAAACACATCAGCGCCTTCACCTTAAACCTTACCCTCACACTTGAACCTGTGTATGGTATTTTACTCGCGTTTCTTCTCTATCATGAGAACAAGACACTCAGTAAAAGTTTCTTTATTGGTTTGGGCCTTATACTACTCGCCGTGTTTCTGCAAATGTTTCGCTTAGTTAAAGAACATCGTAAGCTTCCGGTTAATACACTTTAAGATGCTGCTATACTACTGCCGGCTCATTGACAACTATTATAGTGTCATATCACTATATAAATGCATTATAGTATTTAAATACTATATTTTATGTTTATAGTATTATAGCACTATATTTGTAAAAATTGTCCAGTGGCGAAAACGGCAAAGGCTATTGTAATAACCGGTGATATCATAGCCTCGTCAAAGCTTTCACCTTTAAAAAGGAAGAAGCTGCAAGACAGGCTGAACGTTTTTATTAAAAAGACGAACAAAGCTTATCCCGACTTTAAGGCGCAGCAGTTCAGGGGCGACAGCCTCCAGGCACTGCTTACCAAGAATAAAGTTGCAGCTCTCCGTCTCGCGCTCTCTACGTATTGCTTTTTAGCTATTGAAGGTTTTAAAATAAGGCAGTCGATAGGTATCGGGGATGTAAGTTTCACCAGTGATAACGTGATCACTTCTGACGGGACGGCTTTCAGGCTATCCGGCCAGCATATTGATGAAATCAAAAGGCGCAATGAGCTGATGTCCATCACCGCCGAAGACACATCTTTCAACGAAGAATGGGAGGTGCACAGTGCGTCTTTGAATTTTCTGCTGGAACGCCTGAGCAGTGCCCAGGCCGACGCACTGTATTTCCAACTGCAGAATACCCGGCAGGAAGATATCGCGAAAGCGTTACATATCTCCCAGCCTTCTGTGCATCAGCGGCTCCAGGCAGCAGGGTGGAGCGTGATCAATCCTATGCTGCAGAGATTTGAATCAATAATAGCACTTTAATTATATTGCCTCATGCTTGTATTGCTCTTCCAATGGTTTGCAGCTCACTTCTTCGCAGATTTTTTGTTGCAAAGCAAAAAATTAGTTCAGAATAAAAAAGTATATAAACAAGGTTCCTGGTTCTTATACGTTCACGCTCTCATTCATGCAGCACTCATCTATCTCTTGTCTCCCGATAAATCGATTTGGCTGATACCGGTTATTGTGTTTGTAAGCCACTATTGCCTTGATCTATGGAAGTTATACCGAAAAGACACTATCGCCGCATTCATACTCGACCAGGCGATGCATATTATTACGTTGATTATTCTTTGGCTTGTCTTTTACCAGGCGCCGGGTTGGGCTGCGACCCATTTTCAGCAATTGATGAACGATTATAATTTCTGGCTCATCGCGACGGGTTACCTGGTAACAATTTTTCCGCTGGCATTTATTGTTGGATATGCCACACAACGGTGGAGAAAAGACATTGAGGGATCGTTTGACCGCACTGGTACAAGTTTGAGTGAAGCAGGAAAATGGATCGGCATGTTTGAAAGAATACTTGTGTTCACGTTTGTTATCAATAACCATTTTGAAGGAATAGGTTTCCTCATCGCCGCAAAGTCGATCTTGCGGTTTAATGATATTAAAGGAAGTGAGGCACGCAAAGAAGCGGAATATGTCTTGATCGGTACGCTTATGAGTTTTGCCGCTTCTATCATCACAGGAATAGTTACCCTTAACCTGATGAAGTAACAGCGTAAGGGAAACAAAATCCGGTTTTCCCTGATACCTTTCTTCGCTGCGAATTGATTTCGATTATTCACGCGTAGCATGTAGACGTTCTACTGGTCTAATTTGAAACCATGGTTGTTTTGGGCAAAGAAGATGAAGGCGTGATCGAATCTCTTTTCATTCTCAGAAGCATCAAAAAAGGTGCATTTCTTGTACGCGAACCCGAGACACGAACATACCGGTGCCTTTTATGCGCGCGGGCCTGTTGCGTTATCTGATAGATGACAATTTCAAGAAGCACATTTTGCAATTCCCCCAAGAAAATTGGTGGATCAGCGTTAAAGGTCACCCGTCCGAACAAACGTGCACGATTCCAATTGCACGTCAGCGCTTATCAGGACATAATTTTGAGTTTGGAAGAATATCGTTTGCGTGCTACTTTGCGCCGCATAGATGGCCCAACGGTTTTCCACGAAAAGCGGCGGTTTTGTTTGCAAATGCTGCGAAAACGGTTGACCCAAATGGTCCGGCGGTTCGAATCATAAACATGATCACACTCAAGTGTGATTTTTTTATGTCCTATTACACATGTATTTTAAGGAGCCGAACCTCCACAAGTTATTATTTCGAGCATTGCAAGGACCTTCAGAAAAGAATTGCAAATCACAACGCTGGAAAAGTAAGGTCAACAAAACATAATTGTCCATGGCATCCACTATCTTGAAAAGTTTGAAACGAAATCTGATGCCTACAAGCGCGAATTATTTTTCAAATCATTAGCTGGACGAAGATGGCTCAAATGAAATAATATAATCTGACGGTTTTTTGGCTGCTTATTTTTTGCGCCTATTTTTGCGCCGGAGAGATGGCTGAGCGGTTTAAAGCGGCGGTCTTGAAAACCGTTGACCCAAAAGGTCCGGGGGTTCGAATCCCTCTCTCTCCGCTGAGAACGATATCAAAATCTGTCAAAGGCTCGCAAAATTCTGATGTTTGCGGGCTTTTTTGCTCTTTGACAGTATCAAAAAATATCAACTGATTTCAAACTTTCAGTGAGTGATTCAGTGAGTGGCAAAATGTAACAAAAAAATCACTCACTGAACACTGGGTAACACGCTCACAATCAACTTGTCTCGCTACTGA
>DASQJI010000883.1:0-3967 GCA_035631175.1 Parafilimonas sp. | reverse complement strand
ACGTTGTCATCGCGATTAGTCCGACAAGTACGATCACAATGGATACCACCATTGCTGTAACAGGACGTTTAATAAAAGTATCTGCGATCATATCGACATCTCTTTACAAATGTTCTTAATCTACCCTCTCTGAGTCTATCTGTTAGTGAGTTCATTTTTTCTCGGCGCTCGAATCAATTTTTATCACAGCACCCTCTCTTAAATTTTGCACTCCCTGGACCACAACGGTTTCTCCTTCTCTTAAGCTGTCGCGGACAATAACATTTGTGCCTATTTGCGGACCAAGAACAACTCTTCGTTGCGACACTTTGTTGCTGTCGCCCACCACGTACACAAAGAACTCACCAAGCTGCTCAGTTATCGCTTTGTACGGTATTAAGATGGACGCGTGTCCTGAATTGTTTTGTACACGGACAGTGCCGCTCATACCTGCTTTGAGCATGCTGTTACTGTTTGGAAAAACGAGGCGTATAATGATGGTCCCAGTTTGACGGTTAACTGCGCGGTCCATCAGATAAATTTTTCCGGGATATGGATACAGGTCATTTGCAAATGCAAGGCGAAAAGTTGAATCATTTGCTTTTGCGCCCTGCTGTTGTAATTGTGTGAAGCGATAGATCTGCGATTGGTCAACAGCGAAATCCACTGCCACCGGGTCATCCGAAGACACGGTATTCAACACCGTTTGGCCGGCCGTAACCGGGGCGCCAATCTTTACCTGGGATATCCCGATGGTGCCGGCCCAGGGCGCGAATATACTGGTGTACCGAACGCTCGTTTGAACAGAGCGCACATTAGCCTGCGCAGCCTCAACTTGCTTTTCGGCAGCAGCAAGTGCGGCATCCGCATAATCTACTTGCTGTTTTGCAATGGCATCTTGCTTCTCCAGCTCGTGATAACGGTCAGCATCTTTTTGGGCCTTTAATAAATTTGTTTGCGTCACACCAAGGTTCGCAACCGCCTGCTGATAATTTGCCTGGTATTGTTGTTGGTCGATTGAATATAATTTTTGTCCCTTCTTAACCCGGTCTCCATCTTTAAAATAAATACCGGTAATGTATCCACTTACCTGCGGACGTAGCTCAATTTCGTTCAGGGCATTTATTGTAGCGGGATACTCATCATAATAAACAGCGTTTCCCGTTGTTACCTTCTGGACGGTAACGGGAACCGCAGGGGGTGGACCCTGCATTTGCTGTTGCGATGTCTTGCTCCCACATGAAGCGAGCGTAATCAGTGAGAGCAGTAAAAGGGTGAATGAATGATTGCCGGTTTTGTTGATCCGATTCATACAGGGCATTTTTATTGATAGCTGATCTCTCCCAAAGCTTTTTGTACATCGAGCTTGCTGCTGAGAACCTGGTATAATGCGTTCAGATAATTTACTTGCGTGCTGCGCAGATCACTCTCAGCGATGATCACATCCAAATAGGTCTTTATACCGGCTCTGTATTGAAGCTGAATCGTGTTATAGACGTCTTCAGCCAGCTCCACATTTTCGCGCTGCACATAATACTCGTTTAGATTCGACTTGTAAGCGCTCAGTGCCTCCGTATACTCTGTTTGAATTGAGTCCCGCAATGATGTATAGTTGTACGTGAGCCGCTCCAACTGCAAGTTTGCACCCTTTATTTGTTGCGACCGCTTGCCACCTTCAAAAATTGAAAAATTCAATGCGAGCCCCGCATAAGAAAAAGGAAACCCTTGCCGAAAAAGCTTTGAAAAGCTGTTGTCAAAAAAATTGATGTTATAATTTACAAACGCCGATACCGACGGCAAATAATTCCATTTATAATATTTCACATTCGCTTCAAGCAAACTTCTCTGTGTTTGCAGGATGCGGAACTCCACTCTTGCGGCATAGTTTACCTGTTGGAGCGTGTCGACATATATCTCGTTATGAAGCTGCACACTGTCATAAACGAGGTCCAGCGGTGCCTGCTGCGGATAACCCATCAGCAATTTCAAAACCGAATATTTCGCGGTGAGCAATTCCTCGTACTGCTTCTTTTGTGCACGGGCATTGTTCAGAGAGATCTGCGCTCTCTTGTAATCGGTTTTGTCCACGATGCCGGCCTTGTATTGATTATATGCATCCTTTACGCTTCTGTCTAAACGTAAGATATCTTCATCGGTTAGCACAGCTTGCTGTTGCGTTAGAAGTACATCGTAAAATGCTTTGCTTACGTTTAGCACTGTGTAAATCTTATTATTTGCTGTGAATTGTTTCACCTGTGATCGCACATCGGACCGTGTATTGCGGGCCAATAAAACATCCGGGTTAAAAATCGTTTGATTGAGTGAGAAGTTTGCAGACGAATAATTTTTTGCACTCAAATTTACCGTCGATCCGTTGAAGACAGATTTCTGCACCTCGAAGTAATGTTGAATCGAATAATCAAGATTCAATTGCGGATACCAATCTGCCAGCCTTGTCTTAATATATGTCTCGACAATCTCCTCATCAATGAGAGATTGCTTAACTGTAGGTTGGTGTTCGAGCGCATATTGTACGCACTGCTGCAGGTCCGCGTTGGTAAGCACCGAGTCAGACTGCTGCGCCGCAATAATGCTCGTGAGGAAGATACAAAACAAAAAAAGACCAGGGGGTTTCTTGCTCATACCATAGGTTCTACGCCATCCCTTCAAAACATAACGTGTGCCACGAATCCAAACGGCGCGGCAAAAATAAGAATGAAAATCGAGCGGACATCTTTTAACCTTCGACCCTTACTCGTTCACACGTGCTGCCGACAAACGCTTTTGAGAACGATTGATGTCCTGCCATCCGTCAGCAGCTCTCGTCGAGCTGAGCCGCCCGGTCCAGGAAGAGATAAGAGCAACAGACATGGAAATTCATCATCCGTATTCACCGCGCCAAAAATTCGCTCATTATTTGTATTACTTCTTTATCTTGTTCTCGTGGTGACAGCCAGCTTTTGCGTAGAGAATTCGCGTGAGCATTACATCGAGCCGCAAACAGCACAACAACTTTGCCGGCCGTCGAAACACCAGGCGGAACATTTGGCGCGGTTGCTTCAAACAGAATATACAACTAAATGAGAAATTAATTTTTCCTTTTGTATATGGGGACCGTGCTGCAGGGCTCACCATACATAATGGTTTTTGCATTTGAAAGCAGTGTAGCGGTTATTTGCACATATGCGCTTTCCGGGATCTGGATCTCGCCGCAACCCTTGATGACCACCCGTTTGTCAGCGAATTCCTTCGGATCTAGTTGCGACATATTTTTCAGTAGCAACGTTTCGACGACTTTCTTTTCATCGCCCAAAACGATGTTCTTCGCAAACGGCTGAAGATAAGAGGTCGCCAGCATGTATGCCCACACCGGAATAATGGCGTCCGCTGTGCATGTGAGCGCAACGTTTGCGTTTGCATAACGATTCCAGTCAACGTTTTTAAGCGCTTCTCTGAAATCTTTTTCTTTTATGATCAATCCGCGAAACAAATATTCTTTGAGATCGAAAATTTTCAATTCTTCTTTAGGGTAAAAATCCTCAAGATCTATTGTAACAAGACCGCTTTCTGCAACCCTGTTCACGATTTCATCGCCGATTTGCATGTGCTAAATTATTTACAGCAAATTTACGCTGTAGCAAGTCAAACAAAAAAAGGTTGCCAACCGACAACCTTTTCTCTGTGCCCTTAATTTTTCTAATAGAATTTCGAACGATAATCTTTTACATCGGCAGCCTTTCGTAATGCAGTAACTTCCTGTGCCATTTGTTGTTTGAGTGCTTGTTCCATTTGCGTTCTCATCATTTCTGCCGTTTGCCCCATGTTGGCCACGCCCGATATTCCTTCCCCTTTCAAAACAAAGACACCCTTCATACCGGCGATCGGGCTGCTTACCTTTCCCTGTATTTGTTTGTTGAACGCTGCTCCAATGAACTGCGGCTCATTGTCCAATCCCGGAACGATAAAAGACCTGAAGCTGAGACTGTCA
>DASQJI010000882.1:0-4194 GCA_035631175.1 Parafilimonas sp. | reverse complement strand
CCAACGAACCGGGAACACAATTCAACAATGCTTATCTCGGGATAAGGCTCGGCTACATGTTTGGAAACAAAGCGACGAAAGAAGCAAACTAAGTATGTCCGTTCGCTATGAGAAAATCCCGGGGTTAACGAAACTGCCATCTGCGTATTTCGTAAAACCTTCGGGATTTTTTTTACATGGTCATTTACATGCACATCAAGTTCGGTTGAAGCACAACGAACACTAAGGGGGACACAAAGAACACAACGATAACATTGAGGCGGTTATTTGCGCTTTGGCAGAAAATCACATGCTGGCTGATAAAACTCATTAAGCATGCCAGGTTATCTATTTTAGTTGATCTGTCATCAACGCTATCATCTCCTTGAATAGTTTGTAAGCGGCCATCGCAGTTACATTATTCACATCGCGGTTTGGATTATATTCAACAATGTCCGCGCCCACAACTTCTGCATTGATATTTTGAATGATGCTGATCAGATCTCTCACAGATAGTCCGCCCGGCTCATGATGAGAAACTCCGGGAGCAAAGGCTGGATCAAGAACATCCATATCTAAAGAAATATACAAAGGTGATCTCAGCGCTTTGATGAAATTAAAACTGAAACTTTTCATTTCAACGATCGAAACATTAAATCTTTTCGCCTGCTCTCTCTGATGAGTATTCAATGTTCTGATTCCAACTTGTGTCAATGATCTGACTCTTCCTTTTTCCATGATCCTGGCGAAAGGAGAAGCGTGTGAAAAGGGATTGTTGTCGAAACTCTGATACAGATCGCAGTGCGCATCAAGATGCAAAACATTCAGATCATTGAATTTTTCGGTAAATGCATCAATGATTGGAAAACTTACCGAATGATCCCCACCGAGACAAAGTGTTTTTTGACCGCCCGAGATTGTCTTTAGAATAGGTTCCTTTATTAACTGAAATGCGGATGCGGCGCTGATATCACCAAACGAAATGTCGCCGGTATCGTCGTACGTCGTTCCGTCAATAATTTCGACGCCGGTCTCCGAGAAGCAATTTGCTGATCCTTCCTGCTCCATCAAACGTATCCTCGCCGGAGCAAGCGCGGGCCCTCGCAGAAAAGATGAATTTGCATCGTAAGGAATGCCGATAAGTTTTATCATCAATTTAGTTTATTAGTTCATCGGTTTATCAGGGTTATTCGAATCCGCAACTGGTTAACAAAGTCGCACTGTTAGTTTCAATTCCCCAATTTTCCCCTTGTTTTTGTTTTTGATGTTCTGCCCATGAATCAATCCTGCCGGTCCGGGAAAGAACAAATTTACGCGTGGTCTTGCCTGAACTGTAGTTCTATCGAAACAAAAAACTCAAACATCAAAACCATGATGATCAAACTCATCAACCCTGTTGAGCCGTACATCATATCTTTACAGCGAACCTGAATCTATGAATCGCATAGACCGTTTAGCGGCCATCGTTTTACAACTTCAGTCAAGGCGTCTTGTAAGGGCGCAGGATATTGCGGATAAATTCTCGATAAGCTTGCGCACCGTTTACCGGGATATTCGTGGCCTGCAGGAAGGCGGAATACCGATAATAGGGGAGGCGGGCCTTGGCTACAGCCTCATGGAAGGTTATAAACTGCCGCCAGTGATGTTCAACCAGGACGAGGCATCTGCGTTGCTGACGGCCGCAAAACTCGTTCAATCGAAAACCGACCAGCACACAGCTACGCATTACAATTCAGCACTCGACAAAATAAAAGCCGTATTGAGATTTGCAGAAAAAGAACACATCGAAGAAATTGACGAACATATCGCTGTAATGTCGCATCCCGCAATCGTGCAACAGCCGAGAGCTGAATTGCACTTGCAGCCATTGTTGAAAAGCATTGCCGAAAAGAAAGTCTTAGAGATCAACTACACCTCCATTGAAAAAAATGAAACACTGCGGCGCAAAATTGAACCGGTTGGCATTTACAACCTTGGCAGCCATTGGTATCTCGTGGCGTTTTGCCGCTTGAGAAATGACTATCGTAATTTCCGGACCGATAAAATCGGGCAACTGAAATTTACAGATGAACTTGTACCTCAGATACACCCGCCGCTGCAAAGTTTCATCAACCAGATGTCAGCAGAACGACAAGTACAGAAAGTGGTGATCGAGATCGAAAGAGATATCGAAAAATATTTCGGTGAACAGAAATATTATAACGGCTTCGTGAAGCAGGAAGAAGTCGCCGATCATATCCGCATGACATTTCTGAGCGGGTCATTAACCGGCTTTGCCCGGTGGTTCATTATGTTTGGCGACAAAGCGACCATAATCGAGCCGGCAGAACTGAACGAGCTCGTCGCAACAATAGCAGAAAATATTTTGAAAAAAATTGAAGAACAACAGATGCTGCTGACATAGGGTTGTCAATAGGCGTTTGTTTCTTTGTATAACTAAATAAAAAAGATCATGACATTCATTGAATTTTTTAAGAACCAGTTTATCGCTGAAGGTGAAACCACCCGGAAAATGCTTTCCCGCGTTCCGGACGACAAATTTGATTATAAGCCGCATGCAAAAAGTATGGATATGAAACGGCTGGTTACGCATATTGCAGACCTGCCCGGTTGGATACACATGACGCTCACCACTGACGGAATTGATTTTGCTCAACCGTATGAGCAGCCGCAGGTGACCAACAATGCGGAACTCATGGCCTATTTTGAAAAAAGATACAACGACGGGCTGTCCACGCTCATTCCCGAATATGAAGCCACATTGGACCAGCCGTGGACATTACGAAATGGCGACAAAATATACAGCAGCGACCCGAAGATCGATATATTAAGAATGTCGTTCAGCCAGCAGATACATCATCGTGCTCAACTGGGTGTTTATTTGCGTTTGCTTGATGTGCCGATTCCTGGCAGTTACGGCCCCAGCGCAGATGAAAATAATTTTGGATAGGAGCAGGTTATTGAGAATTGATTATGATTATTGATTATTGAGTGTTGATTGTTTATCACGACTCAACAATCAATCGTCTATAAATTAGGAAAACCGAGAGCAGATATTAGTTGCGAAATCCACTAATGCTTTCACTCATCACTGCGTACACGTCTCTCAGCTGCGGAAATTGCTCAAGCAACGCAAGATGCTTGTCAATGGTATTTTTATCACCTCTTACGGCTGGACCCGTTTGCATTTTTGCAGGTTCATAATGATAAAGCCTGCGAACAATTTCTTCAATTAATGGCATCAGTAATTTGAAATCGATTTCATTCTGATCAGCATATTGCTTTCCGAGTGCATAAAGATGGTTGGTAAAATTTGAAACTATTACTGCTGTCAAATGATAATGGAAACGTGTTTCATCATTCGCGACAATTACCTGCGGTGAAATCGATATGGCGAGGTTAGTGATTTGTTGCAAAGTATCTTTGTTGTTACCATCGACCAAAAATGGCATCGAAGGAATATCGTGCGTTTCCTTTCTTAACGACTGGAGCGGATACAGCACTCCGTAATTTTCGGAAACATTTTTCAAATACTGGATCGGAATACTTCCCGACGTGTGTAAAATAATTTGCTTCTCCAACTGCAGGGAAGCACTTATTGTACCAACTGCGTCATCGCTGATTGCAACGATATATAGATCGCTTTCTGTATTGATCTGTTTCAGATCATGGCAAACCCGCGCTTGCAGTTCATCAGCAAGGGTAATAGCATGAAAATGCTTTCTGCTGAATACCTCGTTAATGGAATGACCTTTTTCTTTCAACACCCTTCCCAATACGGTGCCGACGTTTCCCGCGCCAACAATTGTGATCTTCATTTTTAAATGTAAACTGGTTTAACCACATAACGGACACTCAAATTTCTCCGTGATTTGTCTACTAAATCTGAATAATTATTTCGTTGTGTAAAAGAATTCGTCTTTAATTTACGTTTTTAAATAAAACCATATATGAAGATAAAGACGATGATCATTCTTTGTACACTGGCTGCAATCATATTTTCGAAACAAGCATCGGCACAGAACCAGTTTCCACACGTTTCTATTTTCGCACACGCGCTCTATGCAAACGCGCTGGATAAAAGCAGTCAAAAGTTGTATAACAACGGTTTTGGCGGGGTGGCCGGCGTTTCCTATGGAAAGAACAATACGTACTTTGTCGGTTCGGTTGGTTATACTTCATTTCCATCGGCATTTGGACCGGGTTCTTTGGAAA
>DASQJI010000881.1:0-6059 GCA_035631175.1 Parafilimonas sp. | reverse complement strand
TCAGCGGTGGCCAAACTTTTTACATCGTCGGAGGTCCCGCTCGAATCGTGAGCCACTTCGCGCAACACCACATTGCATTTGTAAATTAAACTTCCATAATAGCCTTTCCACAATTCGTTACAAAAGAGCGCATCGGTAAATACAGGAAAGTTGTCTGCCGCTATTAGCCCATAGGTGGAACCATCAAATAGGCTGCTGCCCTTATCAGCATCGTCGCTTCTTATACTTACGGCACCGATAAATCCATAACTAGTTACATAGTAATCCCGCAAGGCCGAATACGCTGCGTAGACATACTGATCATACGGGCCGCCCCCGGTAGGATATGGATAATTGTCTGATGTGTACCGGCCCAAAGGTTGGCGATCAAGAAAATCTTTTTTGCAGCTTGCGAGGCCAAATGTTGTTACCAACGCGATCAGGGCGAGGTATGTGAAAGCTTTGTATGTATGCTGCTGGTTCATAAATTTTTTTTTCATATCACGCGATTACAAGGTTAGATTGATTCCAAATGAATAGATCGCCGGGACAGGATACGTTCCATTATCTGCTCCCGCACTCGTGGGATTGCTGATCGGCACCTCCGGGCTGTAACCGGTTGCGTTTGTAAATGTTTTGATATTTTGTCCGCTTATGTAGACTCTAAGTGTTCGCACGAATTTCAACTGGTCAGGTTTGAATGTGTAGCCAATTTGCACGGTGCGTAGCCTGAAATATGCTCCCGATTCAAGCCAATAAGTAGAAAACTTGTAGTTATTTGAGCGACCCGGATCGAGGATGGGTTCAATTTCGCCTGATCCTTTTTTACGCCAGGCATCAAGCCGGTTGGTTTCATAGTTCAGGTCTGCAAACGTGTAAGTTCGTCGTTGGAGGAAAATTTTGTTACCGCTCACGCCCTGCCCGTCGATTGACAAATCAAAATTTTTGTAGCTAAACGAAATAGAGATCCCAAAATTGTATTTTGGAAATGGTGTTCCCAGGTAGGTGCGGTCTTTTTCATTTATTGTGTCATTACCATCAATATCGCGGTAAGAGATGTCTCCGGGCTTTGGCTGTTGTTGAAAAGATACATGGGGCCCTTTGGCAATTTCATTTTCATCCTGGTAAATACCCGTTTGCTCGTATCCGTAAAAATAGCCAATTGAATATCCCGAAGTTGTCCTGTTTACAACCTGGTTGTTCACGATGTTGTCGATAGAGAAATCAAAAGTATTACCGATCGATACCACTTCATTTTTGTTGCTGCTAAAATTTGCGTTTATTGAGTAGGTTATATCCCTTGTGATGTTATCACGCCATCCGGCGGTTATTTCTATGCCTTTATTATCGATGGTGCCCAGGTTTGTGAAGTATAGTTTTTCAACGTTCGGTATCGTTATAAATGTAAGGATATCCCTAGTCTTCCTGTCGTAAAAATCTACGTCCAGGCTTAGCCTGTTCTTGAGTGTACGCAGTTCAATGCCTGCATCCTTGCCTTCAACAACCTCCCAGTGCAACTTCGGATCCGGGATGTACTCGGGGGTTACGGCTGCGTACACATTATTTCCAAACACGGCGACATTTGAATTATTCAGCACCGGGTACGAAAGATAATTTCCAATATTCAATCCGTTTCCTACGGTTCCCCAGGAAGCTTTTAATTTTAGAAAGTTGATCCACCTCATATTTTCCATAAAGGCTTCGTCGCTGACCACCCATCCGGCACCCACACTTCCGAAATTGCCCCATTGATGTGAAGGCGAAAATTTAGAAGTTCCGTCCCGGCGATATGTAACATTCAATAAATAACGGTTTTTAAACGAATAATTTACTCTGCCGATGAATGACATCGAAGCATCTTCTCCTCCGCCACCTGCGAAATTTCCCGGATTTCGTTCCTGCGCAATATTTAAATACCAAAACATGGAGTTGTCCGGAATGTTTAAGGCGGTATCTTCCCGGTACCCATTGATAAATTCATTGTAGTGGTAGAGGGTGCTAAATCCTGCCAATGCGGTAACATGATGACCGCCTTCAAAATTTTTGTCGAATGTAAGCGTATGATCTTGCTGATAAGTTTTATAAGTAGCCGACGACTGGTACACGGATGTGTGGGTATGCGTTTCGTTAGAGAAAGTAGTATCGGTCGGATTTCCGTTTTCGCCTACATTGATGTAGTTGAAAGGTAGCGGCGAATAGCCTCTCGACTGGTTGAATCCAAGATCGGCATAGAAAGTAGATCTCCAGGTAAAATCCTTTAGGAATTTGATCTCGGCAAAAATATTACCATTGAACCGGTAGCCGCTGTTCAGGTTATGTCCGTTGCCGCCATCAATAACGGCGACCGGGTTTGCAACCTGCGCCCGTTGAAATGAAGGCGTTGAATAATAATAGGTCGGATCCGCCTTTATTGGTATTATCGGCGCAGCCCAAAGAGCCTCATTCTCTATTCCTCCTATAGGAGGATCTTGCTTGAAATAGAATCCGCTTATCTCGCCGCCAATGCGAATGCTATTTGTTAGCCTTACATCTTGATTCAGCCTTCCAATGTATTTTTGATACTGATCGAATCGTTCAACGCCTTCCTGGTTTGAATAACCGATGTTGAAATATGTAGTGCTTTTTTCACTGCTGTTTGACACGCTGATACTGTTACTCGTCATAAGTGCATCGCGGAAAATTTCGTCCTGCCAGTTAGGATTTCCTCCAAGCGAATCGTATCCCGAAAAATCAAACGGCACACCAGACACATTTTCTCGCTGCTGCTGATATAACTTTTGAAAACCAGTCGCATCCACCAGGTCAATCTTGTGCGTGATATGCTGTATGCCGGTGTTGGATTGAAAGTTAATTGTCGTTTGTCCTTTCTTTGCCCGTTTTGTGGTAATGATGATCACGCCGTTACCACCCTGCAATCCGTAAATGGAAATTGAAGAAGGATCCTTCAAAACTTCCATTGATTCGATGTCTGCCTGATTCAGGTAATCGATATTCGTTTGCAGTATTCCATCCACTACATACAACGGATCAGCATTGTTCGTCGAATTCACTCCGCGAATCCTCACGGTTGGTGAAGAACCGGCCTGGCCTGAATTCACGATCGTTAAACCTGCAACCTTTCCCTGTAAAGAAGCCACGGGATTTGTTGACGGCATCTTCGAAACCGCATCACCACTCACCACCGCGATCGAACCGGTAAGGTCTCTTTTTTTCTGCGTGCCATAACCTATCACAACCACCTGTGTCAATTCCGCATTGGCGGTGACCATCGTAACATTGATCTCAGTTCTTCCGTTCACCGGCTGCTCCTGCGTTGTATAACCAACGTACGAAAACACCAGCACATCGCTTTCCGATGTATTGATCGAATATTGCCCTTCAACGTTTGTGAGTGTTCCTTTGGTGGTCCCTTTTATTTGTACGGAAACTCCCGTCAGCGCAGCTCCATTCTCACCGGTCACCCGGCCCGTAACAACCGCCTTTACATCGTTTGACGGCGAGGCCGCATCTTTTATGACCACGAGATTATTTTCCATGAACTGGTAAGAAAGGCCGGTTCCCTTAAACACCTGGTCAAGCACATCTTTCAGCTCTGTATTCTGAACCTCCAGAGAAACTTGTTTTTTTAGTTCAGGCAAGGCGTTGTTGTAAAGAAACCTGTAATTGGTTTGCTTTTCTATCTGCGTTAAAATACTTGCTATCTCCGCATTTGCGTTCAGCGTAATTTTTTGCTGGCCGAAGCCCGACGCAGCAGCGTTAACCACAAAAAAGAAAAGCAGGATGATCGTGAGTTTCATAACATGCAATAACTTGGTAATACTTGTTTTTTTTTGCGCAGCTCCAAAAAATTTCATACTTTAGATATTATAGGTTAAGAAACAATCATTAAGGTGATGCATGTGATTAATCTGTATAGCGGGGGATGATTTCAGCATCCCCTGCGTTGTCTCCTAATCAGGGCACCGCTTTCTTTGCCGATCTGATAAATATTTCATGTTCGTTGATTGAATAGTCAAATGGTACAGCAGCCTTCAATGCAGCAAATGCCTGCTCTACGGTTTCGTTTTCAAAAGATCCATTAAAGCTTAGTTGTTTCACGTCTTCGTCCTCAAAGATGATCGTCACATTATACCAGCGCTCAAGTTTCCGCGCAAGGTCTTCAAAATTTTCTCCTCTGAATTGTAACCGGTCATACACCCAGGCAGTTTCCACACGGTTCTCCGTTTTCAGATTGATGTCGAGGCGAACCAATGTGAATGCAGGAAGCGTCGGGGTGGTATTCTGCGTTGGTTCATTTGCAGGCGATTCAGCAGGCGCCAGGTCGATCACCAGTTTCTCGTTTGGATGAAGGTATAGCGGCTTCTGATCGCGTTTGCCCGGCCGCGTGATCTGTATCAATCCTCTTATAAGTGTTGCCTCAACTTTTCTTTCCTCTGAATAAGATTTCACGTCGAACGTCGTCCCAAGTACACGGATATCGATCCCGTTCGCATGTACAATGAAAGGGTGTGTCGCATCTTTTACGACGTCAAAAAATGCTTCGCCATTTAAAAATACTTCCCGGTTTGAAGCGGTGAATTTTCCCGCGTAAGACAGAAATGATCCAGCATTCAGCCAAACTACGGAGCCGTCGGGTAGGATCGTTTTGCTGCGGCTTCCTCTTTGCGCTACCAGTTGCTGTTGTTTTTCCGGCTGTACTACGGACGAGGTATTGCTATTGTTTCGCTTTTCAAACGAAATATAAATTAATGTGCATGTTATCAAAACTGCAAGCCCCATAAAAAGCTGCGCCTTTCTGCGTGTGCGTACTTTCCTGCGCTCTTTTTGTTGCCGGGACGACAAGCCGTCAGCCTCCTGTGCTTTTCTGATTATGCGCTGGATTTTGGCTTCGTCGATGTTTTCGAAAGAATTGGTTGGAGACGAACACCAAAACTGTTTTAGGATATCATATCGTTGTTGGAGTGATTCGTCGCCTCTCAATAATTCATGTAGCCGCGCCGATTCCTCAGCAGAAGCCTCGCCGTTCAAACAGCGGGCAAACAATTTCCATATGTAATTTTCAGATGGCATGCAGTTAGCGCCAAAACATAAGACAGCGTTTTTTCCCGGTTCTACTAATTGGTGCTAAAAAATTTCTGGATTTTTTTGAGCAGCAGGATTTCTTGAATGGCGGAAGGGTTTCTCTACATTGAGGGCAAGGCATAATTTTTTTACAGCGATCGCCATTTGAGCGTCGATCGTATTTACGGAAATGTTCAATATGTCTGCGACGTCTTTGTACTTCAGTCCGTCTTCACGGATCAGTTTAAAGATCATTTTGCACCTTGGTGGCAACGCTTCCACCGCCCGCTGCATTTTTCGCATGATCTCTTCGGTGATCATCATCTCATCCGGCGACAAAAATTCATCCTGCAGTTCTATGTTCAGGAAATCGAAAGGTGCTGCAACAAGTTCTCTTGCTTTTTTCGACAGGATGTTGAGGCTCGCATTTTTAACCGAAGTATACAAATAAACATTCAGGTCATTGATGCCAGAGACCGAATTCCTCCTGCACCATAAATTTATAAAAACGTCTTCTACTGCTTCTTCGGCGAGTTCATTCGTTCTGACTATTGCCTTTGCGAAATGAAATAATTTTTTGTAGCACGTTTGATATAGTCCGATCAATGCGCTTTCATCGCTTACGGATAGCCTTTCCTGTATAAGCCGAAGGTCCAAATTTTCCATTCAGCAGCAAACCTTTTCTTAGGTTGTGAAAAAGATGAGCAAAGTATCGAAATAAAATGAGAAAATGAACCTAACGCGTGTTAGCCCGAAAAAAAAGTCTCTATTTTTGCTGATTGAAGTCAGGCTATGCAAACTGAAAATTTTGAGTCGCTCTTTCACGACAAAATTGACGCGGAAATAAAGATCGAGCCGAAGGACTGGATGCCGGAGGCTTATCGCAAAACGCTGGTTCGGCAGATCAGTCAGCATGCGCACAGTGAGATCGTGGGCATGTTGCCGGAGGGGAACTGGATCAGCCGCGCTCCTTCTTTGAAACGGAAAGCGATCCTGATCGCAAAAGTGCAGGATGAGGC
>DASQJI010000880.1:0-2192 GCA_035631175.1 Parafilimonas sp. | reverse complement strand
GGCGTATCCGGCCACATATTCCATCGCACACGAATTGCAGTTTGAGGCTTATAAAGAATGGTACCCGGATGAACGACGAGACTCGTTAACTGCCGCAACGCTGTGATATTATCGAGGACCCAAAAACTCCTTCCATGTGTTCCCACAACAATATCGTCATCCTTTATCACAAGATCGCGGATCGAAGTTGCGGGCATATTTAAGCGCAGCGATTGCCAGTTAGCGCCATCATCGAAAGAAACATACACCGCTCTTTCTGATCCGGCAAATAGTAATCCTTTTGTTTGCGGGTCTTCCCGAATAGTATTAATGGGATCGTTTGGCAATCCGCTTACGATTTCGGCCCAGCTATTACCTCCGTCAGTCGTTTTATAAATATGCGGACGCATGTCGTCGCAGCGTATCCTGTTCACTGCTGCGTATGCCGTGTTCACATCAAAATGACTTGCTTCTATCAATGATACTTTACTCCATGACGTGATTTCTTTTGGCGTCACATTCTTCCACGACCTGCCTCCATCTTTTGTTACTTGTATCAGGCCATCGTCGGTACCGCACCAGATCGTATTGATATTTTTCGGCGATGGCGCCACCGTATATATCACGCCACGCCGCTGCATTTTCGTTTTTAGCGAATCTGTTGTATAGATGCCGACGCTTGCAGGAACATCCCATGTTTCCCTTGAAAGATCGGGACTGATCACATCCCACGTATGCCCGCCGTTTGTTGTTTTGAATAAAACATTTCCTGCGAAGTATAATGTCTTCGGATCGATGGGTGAAAATAAAACTGGCGCGGTTCGCAAAAATCTGTACTTGCCACTACGCACTGCTTCGGGTGCAATGTTCTGAATTTGCCCGGTACGTTTGTCGAACTTCGAAATCTTTCCTCCGTAAATAATATTTGGATCGAGCGGATCAGCAGCTACATAACCATACTCTTCAACGCCAACCGGGTGCCATTCATGAAAAGTTATTTGTCCGTCGTTTCCGCGGCTGACAATACCAACGGAACCGCTTTCCTGTTGGCCACCATATACATTATATGGAAAATCATTGTCAGTGCTCACATGATAAAACTGTGCCGTAGGTTGATTGTACCACGATGAAAATGTTTCACCGCCGTTGACCGTAATGATCGCGCCCTGGTCGCTTGCAATCAAAATGATGTTTGGATCGCCAGGATTTATCCAGATGCGATGGTAGTCATCCCCGCCGGGGGCACCACGAAACGCATTCCATGTTTTACCTCCATCAACCGATTTCCATGTAACGACATTTGCGCTGTAAACGACATCCGGATTTTTTGGATCAACTTTCAATTCAGCAAAATCAGAACCGCGGCCCCATAATCTTTCATCGGTTTGAATTCTCGTCCATGATTCGCCCGAATCATCACTGCGATATATTCCACCGAATTGCCCGGCGTCCACCGTCGCATACATTCGGTTATGATCATTTGGCGCAATGCAAAAACCAATTCGTCCCAAACCTTGCTGCGTTGTGGGCAAACCGTTTGTGATCTGCTTCCATGTGTTGCCTCCGTCGGTCGATTTGTACAAACCACTTTGCGGTCCATTCCATGCGCCGTTTTCCCACGGCCCTTGTCTTCCGGCCCACATGTCAGCGAAGATGATATTTGGATCCTGCGGATCGATCGCCACTTGTACTGCACCCGTGTTTTCATCTTTATATAAAACCCTTTCCCATGTCTTTCCTCCGTCAAGTGTCCTGAATACGCCGCGTTCTTCATTCGGCCCATATGGATGGCCGAGCGCTGCTACAAAAACTCTGTTCTCATTCTTCGGATCAATTGCAAGACCGCCGATTTGTTGTGCATCATGCAGGCCTGTGTTCGTCCACGTTTTTCCGCCGTCGCCTGATCTATAAATGCCATCACCCACTGAAAGGTCAGGCCGTTGAAGACCTTCACCGCTTCCAACATAGATCACATCCGGGTTCGAAGGCGCAACGACAACATCACCGACAGAACCGGTGGGTTGATCATCAAAGATCGGCAGCCATGTTCTGCCATAATCAGTGGTCTTCCATACCCCACCATTATTAACGCCGATGTAGAATGTGTTTGGTTGCTGCGGTACACCACAAGCCCCAACGGTCCTTCCGGCACGATGCGGACCGATCATTCTCCATTGCATGCAGTTGAACAAAGATGGATCGACGGCCTGTGC
>DASQJI010000879.1:0-7117 GCA_035631175.1 Parafilimonas sp. | reverse complement strand
GCAGCGCCGGCGCACTCGAACAATTGCAGGTTTGTCGCGTAAGCAGTTTGTTGAAAGCTGTTGACGATTTGCATTTGAACGGCATAAAAATTTTCTCAAGCGAAATGCATGCAAAACAACGATTGCACGAATTAGATCTCTGCGAACCGTGCTGCATCATTATGGGCAATGAGGAAAAAGGTGTACAAGGCTATTTGTCGAAAGCTGCCGATGCGCATTTTTCCATACCGATGAAAGGCCAGTTTGATTCATTCAACGTGTCGGTGGCCGCCGGCATTATTTTATACGAGGCGATGAAGCAGAGAATGTTTGAGGTTTGAGGTTTGATGTTTCAGGTTCAATGTTTCCATAAATCGAAAATTGAGAATTGATCGTTGAACATTGAAAATTTCAAAACACATCTCGCGGCCAGCCAAGTCATCTGCCAAACTCTCATCGTCATCTATCAACTCACAACTCACAGCTTCTTCTCCATAACATAATCGTTCATAAAATATCCCTCGCCAATATCAATATCTTCCTCACCGATCACCGTAAAACCAAGATGCTCATACACGTGCTTTGCAGTGTTGTAACGGTTTACATTTAATAATAGCGAAGTCGCGCCTTCCTGTTTTATGCTTTCGATAATGTGGTTGATGAGCAATTTTCCAAGGCCTCGCCCCTGCTCAGACGGCAGGACATAGATCTTTTGCAGTTTGTAAACGCCCGGCTTCAACATATTGTAGGATGCAAAAGCAAGCTGGTTTTGGCTTTCTTCGGCAATCAGGAAACGGTGACCAAGATCAAACTGTTTATTAAGAGATTCTTCACCGTAGATGAGTTCCATCATATATCGCAACTGACCGTCGGATAAAATATCTTTATAGGTCACCGGCCAGGTGTCATTGGCCAACGAGCGAATTGCTGCAATGTCACTCTTTGTTGCTTCACGCACCTTGATATCGGAGTGCTCTTTCATCAAACAAAATTACATGGTCGCTTAATTCGCGGCTTTGAGCTTCGGCGCATGAAATATTTTTTTGCTGATCCAATTGCTCAGCAAAGCGCTTCCTGCACCGGTGACAGCAGAGCCAATAATATCCGTTGGATAATGCGCGCCTAAATACAGTCTGGAATATCCAACGCCGGCAGCCCAAACATATGCGGGCACTACCACATACCACTTCTTGTATTGAAGCGATAAGCTGGTCGCGTTTGCAAAGGCAAGCGACGCGTGGCCGGAAGGAAACGACTTTCCTTCTTCCACCTTGTACGGATATACGCCGGTGTATTTTTCATAAGGGCGCGCACGATCAAAAATGATTTTCATCGCTTCTGTTGCGGCTGCTGCAATGATTATGCTGCCTGCAACTGTATAAGCGCTGTATTCATTCGCCTTATTGTGTTTGAGCTTAGCATCTGTCCAGATCACGAGCGGAGTTGCTATGCTTATTGGATAGGCTGAGTTTGTCGCAGCCTTCCATACACCTGAACCCGGATTCTCAGGGTTGATACTTCTCAACAGGTCAATATCCCAGTTTTGAGCGGAGCACGGCTTGAAAATAAAAAAGCATCCGATAAGAAGAATGCCTTTTAGAGAACTGAAAACTGGTTTCATATGCACCCGTTTGAGATTTCTCGTTTCACTCGAAATGACGACGAGCGTCATGTCGAACGCCAGTGAGACCTCTCTGAATAACTAACTTTACTTTAATTCAAATTTTGCAAACTTTCTTCGATTGTTCTTATGCGGGCCTCCGTATCGGCTTTTTTCTTTCTTTCGAATTCAACAACCTCAGGCTTTGCATTTTGAACGAACCGCTCGTTGCTCAGTTTTTTTTCTATCGACTGAAGAAAATTTTTCTGATAAGCCAGGTCTTTTTCGAGATCAGCTTTTAATGCAGAGGTGTCAGCCAGTTGTTCTGCTGCTATAAAAAATTTATCCTTTTCTATTGCCACTACAATACAGCCACTCACACTTTCGCCGGCATAGTTTATTTGTTCGGCATTTACCTGTTTTTGCAAAATCCGTTCGAATAATTTATACGGTGTCGCATCTTCGGCCTGGATGTGGAGTGTTATGATTTCTTTCGGCTTGATGTTGTTTTTATTTCTTGCGTCGCGAATAGATGTGATCACGCGCTTTAGCAATTCTCCCTGGTTTAGCACTTCCCGATCGGGGTCAACGATGCCGGAAGATTGCTTCACGCAGATATCATCATCGTGTTCGCCCAACAGGTGATAAACTTCCTCCGTAATGAATGGCATCAATGGATGCAGCAACTGCATCAGCTCTTCAAAAAACTCGATTGTTGTTGAATAAACGTTCCTGTCAATATCTTCTTCAAAACCCGGTTTGATCCATTCAAGATACCAGCTACAGAAATCGTCCCATATCAATGAGTATACTGTCTTCAACACTTCGCTCAACCGGAACTGTTCGTACAACCTTTCAATTTCCGTCTTCACTTCATTTAACCTGTTCTCAAACCAGGTGACCGGAAAGTTGCCGGTTGCCAGTTGCCGGTCACCGGCGACCGGCGACTGGAAACTGACCTGTTCTTGCCTCTTCTCCCACATCTTTACCAGCTTCATCGCGTTCCAAATCTTATTGATAAAAAAACTTCCCTGCTTCAATGTGCTTTCTGCTCTTACATCAAACAGCAGGTCATTTCCCGCGGGCGATGAAATAATTATTCCAAAACGAACAGCGTCCGCTCCATATTTGTCTATCAGTCCAAGCAGATCCGGAGAATTACCCAACTGCTTGCTCATTTTTCTTCCCTGTTCATCTCGTACAATACCTGTAAAATAAACATTGCTGAAAGGCTTCTCGTTCTCGTATTCGAATCCGCTCATGATCATTCTCGCGACCCAGAAAAAAATAATTTCAGGCGCGGTGACCAGCGTTTGTGTTGGATAATAATATTTAAGATCTGCACTTGCGGGATTTGAGATGCCCCGGAAAACTTCTATTGGCCAAAGCCACGAAGAGAACCACGTGTCGAGAACGTCGTCATCCTGTCTGAGCTGAAGGTTGACAGTTGACGGTTGACGGCGATGCAGATCGTCCAGCGATTCTGCCACGTAGATGTTACCTCCTTCGTCGTACCATGCAGGAATTCGTTGCCCCCACCAGAGCTGGCGGCTGATGCACCAGTCCCTGATGTTTTCCATCCAGTAGCTGTACGTGTTTTTGTATTTTGAAGGGAAAAATTTTATCGACTCTTCGACTACCGCTTTGAGTGCAGGCTCGCTTAATTTTTTCATGCTTAGCCACCATTGCATGCTGAGCCTCGGTTCAACAACTGCATCTGATCTTTCACTAAAGCCAATCTGGTTTGTGTAATCGTCCACACGCACGAGGTGATTTGCCGCCTTTAGTTCAACAACCATTTTCCTTCTCGCTTCAAACCTGTCTTCGCCAATAAATAGTTGCGCAGCTTCACTCATCGTGCCATCGTCATTCAAGACATCAACTATTTCAAGATTGTGTTTTTTGCCGAGCTGGTAATCGTTCATGTCGTGCGCCGGCGTAACCTTCAATGCGCCAGTACCAAAGTCCATGGACACATATTCATCTGCGATAATAGGAATACGGCGGTTGATCAAAGGCACCAGCGCAAATTTTCCGATGAAGTCTTTGTAACGTTCGTCTTTTGGATTAACGCAAATTGCAGTATCTCCGAGGATCGTCTCGGGGCGTACAGTTGCAATCGTAATGTCTCTTGACGCCGAGGGCGAAATGTCATGCAACCCAATATTCGTTTCTTGCAGGACCGTGTAACGCACATAATACAGCTTACTTTGAACTTCCCGGTAGATCACCTCTTCGTCGCTTAATGCTGTCTTTGCTTTTACATCCCAATGGATCATGCGTTGACCACGATATATGCAGCCTTTATCATAAAGGTCCACGAAAACTTTCATCACTGACCGATAGTAATGGTCATCCATGGTGAAAGTTGTGCGGTTCCAATCGGCGGAGCATCCTAATTTTTTTAACTGCTCTAAAATGATTCCGCCATAAGTCTCGCGCCATTCCCATGCGTATTTCAAAAATTCTTCACGTCCAATCGATGACTTTGAAATGCCTCGTTCGCGAAGCATTTGTACCACTTTCGCCTCAGTTGCAATCGAAGCGTGATCTGTACCCGGAACCCAGCACGCATTTTTGCCGTGCGTACGCGCATGTCGTATCAAAATATCCTGGATGGTATTGTTCAGGCAGTGCCCCATATGCAGCACGCCAGTAACATTCGGAGGGGGCATTACGATCGTGTAAGGTTCGCGATCGTCGGGATAGCTGTTGAAATATTTTTTGTCAAGCCAATGTGCGTACCATTTCCCTTCTGCGTCCCTGTGATTAAAATTCTTTCCCGGTTCCATGCTTAAATTTCAAAATTAAATCCAACAATTCACTTGTATGCGACCTGGAAATACTCGAGTATGGCCGTGGTAATAAATTCCAACTGCTCTTCATCCAGGTCGGGATGCATGGGCAATGAGATAACTCTTTCGGTGAGCCAGTCTGTGATCGGCAGATCATATTCGAGGCCGCCAAATGCTTCAAACATTTTTTGCCGGTGGCCCGGCACCGGATAATAGATCATGTTCGGAATTTTTTTCTCCGACAAATAATTGCTCAGCCCGTCGCGCAACGAAGCACCCTGTTCAGAATCGAGTGTGATCGTGTATTGATGAAAAACATGCTTGTTATTCGCAGCGCGATACGGAGGTTTAATGATCGTATGTTCTGCAAAAGCCTTATCATAATGATCAGCCGCTTTCCTTCTGCCGGTAATATTTTCATCGAGATGTTTCAGCCTGATATTGAGAATGGCTGCCTGCACAGTGTCAAGTCTTGAATTGCATCCAACCACATCATGATAATATCTTTTACTCTGCCCATGGTTTGCGATCATCTTCATATGATCTGCAAGCGCATCATCGTCGGTGAATATGGCGCCGCCATCGCCATAACAACCCAGGTTTTTTGCGGGGTAGAAAGACGTTGTGCCGATCGTGCCAATGGTTCCGGTTTTTTTTGATGTGCCATCTTTAAAATAAAAATCACCGCCTATTGATTGAGCATTGTCTTCTATCACAAACAAATTGTTCTCGTTTGCGATCCGCATTATCGATTCCATATCGCAACTCTGACCATACAGATGCACAGGCACGATCGCTTTTGTTTTTGGAGTGATCGCTTTTTGAAGAGCGTCAGCGTCTATATTGAATGTTTCTTTATCTACTTCAACAAAGACCGGCTTCAATCGCAGCAAGGCAACCACCTCTGTTGTTGCGATGTAAGTAAATGATGGAGTAATTACTTCATCGCCGGGTTGAAGATCGAGGGCCATCATGGCGATCTGTAGTGCATCAGTGCCATTCGCACATGGAACAACGTGCTTTACACCAAGGTACGCAGCAAGCGCGTCGCAGAATTGCTGCACCGGTTTGCCATTGATGAAAGCAGAACTTTCAAACACATCTAAAACCGCACTGTCGATCTCATTTTTTAATTCGTGATACTGCTTTTTCAGATCAACCATTTGTATTGGCCGCATGGAAAAAATTTGCGGGCAAAAGTAGCGAAAGATGGAGGATTCCTATTGCAGATTGCAGATTTTAGATTGCAGATTGCAATTTCCAGGCGGAGACATGCTCACAGAGGCGCCTCACTCCCTTATTTCTTATTTCTTACTTCTTATTTCTTACTTCTTATTTCTCATTCTCAATAATAGTACTTCCATCCCTGCGATGCAAGCAATTGTTTGGGCGAATACATTTTACCGTTCTTGATCACCCACTCAACCCGCCGTACATCGCTGATGTTTTGCGCAGGATCTCCGTCGATCAAAATAAGATCAGCGTCGCGTCCCGGTAATATCTGCCCATATTTGTCTTGCAGGCCGCAATCAAGCGCGGCGTTATAAGTTGCGATCTTCAAAGCCTCATTTGCCGGAATTCCGGATTGAACATAGATCTCGAGCTCATGATGCAGCGCGATTGCCTCGCCGCCATCCGTACCTGCAACCAGCAAGACACCGTTATCATATAAAAGCTTTAGCATCTTTTGCATGTTGTTAAATGTTAACTGATACGCAGGCTTCTGTTCGTCATTGCCAAATGGCGTTTGAATAGAAAGATCGCTTTTCACACGATCCGGCAACCAACTGATGACCGGCTTCATACTACCGCTTGTATCGCCTTTAAACTCGGCAAACATCCCGGCAAAAACATTCATCGTCGGATCAAAAGAAATTTTCTTTTGTTTCATTAACGATATGAAATGTTTCACGTCATCGGAATTCAAATCGATTTTTCCAGCCCTGTCCCCAACAACCCGAAAACGCGTAGGGCCTCTTGTATCGATCGTATCACCCATGAAGTTTAGGAAGACGAAATTGATGTGTGTGATCTCATCATAGCCCGCCTTGATCGCCTCTTCAGCCGTCATGAACGCAGGGATATGTCCGGCCACGCGCATGCCTAAACTATGTGCATGCGCAGCGATCGGCGCAACCCATTCGGGTTTGATCGAACTATACAGTTTGATTTGTCCGCAACCCAATTCGTGATATTCATCCACGGCCTTTATCGCCTCATCAAGAGAGGCTACAATTTTGCCGGTGGGTCCCTGGTAATAATCCTGTTTATCAATAAAGCCTGAGATATAACTAACGTCTGGACCCAGCATTTCATTTGCGGCTATCTCCTGTTTGTAAGTGAAGATGATGTTCGCATTACCCATATCACGAACATGCGTAACACCGCCGGCGAGATACCACGCGCCTTCGTCTTTGCTGTAATGTGCATGCATATCCCACAAGCCGGGCATTAAAAATTTTCCTTTCGCGTCAATTACCTGGCCGGCCGGCAGAGTCTTGTCTTTCGCCGATGGATATACAGCAATTATTTTCCCGCCACCTATTTCAACACTCATGTCGTTCTTCACCGTTGCAGTCGACGACTCAAAAAGCCTGGCATGCATGATCAAAACATGTGCAGGAACATCAGAAGAAAACTTCTTCATCTGCGCGGTATAAAAATCTTTATCAGCCCGCTCCTGCAAAGAAAATAAAGTATCAGCCCATGATTCGTATCCTTTCCTCAGTATCGACATCCACGC
>DASQJI010000878.1:0-8618 GCA_035631175.1 Parafilimonas sp. | reverse complement strand
AAAATCCGGCACATAACCAATACGCACGATAAAATTTGCAAACGAATCTTCTTTGTTGAAGCAGTTTTTGTTTTATTAAATTTGACTCGTTGTCCGTGATACACCACTAATTACTTAGCGAAACGACCAAACATCAATGTCGAAAAAGAAAGTTATCATCATCGGCGGCGGCGTTGCCGGAATGAGCGCTGCCCACGAACTTATTGAGCGCGGCTTTGACGTGCAGGTTTTTGAAAAAAAGATCCAGCTTCCCGGCGGGAAAGCAAGAAGTGTCAACGTTCCCGATCCTGACGCGGGCGACCATTATAATCCGTTGCCTGGTGAACATGGGTTCAGATTTTTTCCGGGATTTTATAAACACGTCACAAATACGATGAGCCGTATCCCCTTCCCGGGGAACAAAAATGGTGTGCTCGACAATTTGGTTGCGGCACCGCACGTGATGCTCGCACGCTCAGGCGCTGAGCCTATCGTGATGCTTGACAGCTTTCCAAAAACCTGGGATGATTTTAAAGTGCTGCTAAATTCGTTGCATGCGCACACCGGCCTGACCGCAGAGGATGAACAATTTTTTGCCACGCGCGTCTGGCAACTAATGACGAGTTGCCGTGCACGACGCGAGAACGATTACGAACGCATGGGCTGGTGGCAATATACAGATGGGGAACATCGCGACAAAGCCTACCAGGACTTGCTCGCGCGCGGCCTCACACGCACGCTCGTTGCGGCACGCGCGGCAACTGCAAGTACAAAGACTGGCGGCGATATTTTTTTGCAATTGTTGTTTAACATGGGCAATCCCAAAATACCAACAGACCGCATTTTGAATGGCCCTACTAACCAGCAATGGCTTTTTCCCTGGCATAAGTTTCTCGTCGACAAAGGCGTCGATTACCGCTTTCTCTCGAATGTAAAAAAGATAGACTGCGAGAACGGAATGATCACCGGCGTTTGGGTTGAAAAAATAAAAGCTGAACCTGATATCTTCTCAGAAGCGCTTCCCGAAAAACCTGAAAAGTATACTGCTGATTATTATATATGCGCTGTGCCGGTTGAAGTAGCCGCTCCTTTATTTTTGTCTGACATTTTGAAACCAGGTGAAACGATTCACAGTTTTGTGAACGATGTGATCAAAACAGCTGATCTTTCTGACCCTGCCGTGTCGATCATTGATGTGCTCACCGACGCGATTCAGAAAGCCTCCATCATGAAAGCAGATCCTACACTCACAGGCATTGTGGAATTATCAAATGATGTATCGTGGATGACCGGCGTGCAATTTTATTTGAATGAAGCCGTGACTCTGAATAAAGGACACATCATTTTTTCTGATAGTCCCTGGGCGATCACTGCTATCGCGCAGCAGCAATTCTGGACAGGCTTTCCAATGAGCAAGTATGCAGATGGCAAGACAAAATCTGTTTTGTCCTGCGATGTTTCTGATTGGGATGAACCAGGCGTTTTATACAACAAGCCTGCGAAAGAATGTAAAGCTGAGGAAATAAAAAATGAAGTGTGGGAACAGATGAAAAGGTCGTTGGTGGTGAATGGAAAAAGTTTGCTCAATGATGAGATGATACACACATGGTTCATCGACCGCGACATTGAATTTACCACCCCGCAGTTATACAAGGGCGATTATTTGAGCAAGAACACCGAGCCTTTGCTGGTGAATAAAGTTGATACGTGGCGGTTGAGGCCGGAATCTTATTGCGCTATTCCAAATTTGTTCCTCGCAGCAGATTATGTCCGCACACACACTGACCTCGCCACCATGGAAGGGGCGAATGAAGCAGCGCGCCGGGCAGTAAACAATATCATTGAGGCGTCAGGTAGCGATGCGGAACTTTGCGAGATCTGGGATCTGCATGAACCGTGGGAATTTGCTTATTATCGTTATCATGATCAGCGCCGATACAGGAAGGGACTTAAATGGCAACAGGATTTTCCATGGTGGGTGAAGCTGATCCAAAAGCTGATCGCGATGTTTAGAGAGGGTGCAAAAAAATCATCTATTACAAAACCTGCGTTGCAAACAAAAAAATTACCATGACAATATTCGAGTACCTGAAGGAGCCTCACCCGTGGGTCGACCTGAACAATTACACCTGGTGGCAGGTCGCCATGTTTTTTACCGGCTCTGTGCTTTGGCTTGTTTGTTATATCGATACAATAAGGGATATCAGGAAAAAGAAAACGATCAACATACCTATCGGCTGCGTCGTTACCAATTATGGATGGGAAATAGCAGCGTCAACTGTTTTTGTGCCGAATATGGGCAAACTGCTTGTCGTGGCCTACTGGGCATGGATGATACTTGACACGTACATTTTTGCTTCCACATTCAGGTATGGATATAAACAATGTTTGATCCCGTTCTTCAAAAACAAAATTCGCTTCTATCTCGCTATCGGCATAGTGGTCTCATTCATTACTCAAGCAACCTTCATGGTGAAGTATGACATTCCCATGGCCCCGGTTTCGGGAGACATTATCAACCTTTATATGTCCGTCGCGTTCCTTTATCTACTTACGATACCTGGATATGAAGGAAATTCACTTGTAACAGGATGGAGCAAATTTCTCGGCACCGGCATCATCAACCTTATGTTCGCTTTAAAATACCCGGACAATTATTTCCTAATTTCGATTGGAATCTCTTGTGCGGTGTTTGATATACTGTACATCGTTTTGTTACACAGGAAAAAGGCACAGCCGCAGGCAGCAATGAAACTTGAAATGCAAATGGTATAATGAAGACACTTATACACAGGCTGCATAATTACTTCATTCCAGTTCAATACCGTATCGATGAAGAGCTCTTTCGCAAGACACGCATCTTCATAAATGCCACCCTGATCACCGGCGCATTCGCGTTCTTCTTCTTGTTAAACACGATAGCTTTTGAAATGCCTTATCACAAATGGTCCATGATCGTTTGTTTTATCGTTTTTTTTCTCCTGGCCTTCCTGCTTCGATGGAACGTGCCGCTTATTTTTTGTGCCAACGTATTTATCGGAGTAGCTGTCGCTGCCACATTCTGGGATGGATTTTTTCTCGGCGGCTTGCAGAGTTATGATTTCGTGTGGATATGTCTTGCACCGGTACTCGCGGTGATGATCATCGATAAACAAGCAGGCTGGAAGTGGCTTATCGTGGCCATCCTGGTCGCGATCGTTATGGGTGTTCTGCAATTAACCGGGTACCCGTTCCAGACGGCGATAAATCCCGCCGATTATCATATTCATGGACTGAATGCGCTCATCTCATTGATAGTAGCCATGTTCGCAGTTGTCCTGGTTATGCAAAACGCTTTTGAGATGTCGCTCATAAAACTCGATCAGAAAAATAAAATAATCGAACAGGAAAAAGAACGAAGCGATGAGCTGATACTGAATATTCTTCCGGCGGAAGTAGTGGAAGAACTAAAAGAAACGGGGCATACGAAGGCAAGAAACTATGACCTTGTAACAGTGCTGTTTGCAGATTTTGTAAATTTTACAAGCATCATTGAAGACCTCCCTCCCGACGAGCTGGTGTCGGGCATCGATGAATACTTTAAGATGATCGACAGCATTGTAACAAGATATGACGTTGAAAAAATCAAGACCGTCGGGGATGCTTATATCTGCGCGGCCGGGCTTGGCACCGATACAAGCGATAACCCGGTTAAGATGATCGAAGTTGCCCTCGAAATCGTTGACGCCATTCATGAACTTAACCAGGAAAGAAGAGCGGCTCAGCAAGTGTGTTTTGAAATGCGCATAGGCGTGCATTCCGGCCCGGTGGTTGCGGGGGTTGTGGGTGTGAAGAAGTTTGCTTACGACATTTGGGGCGATACGGTAAACGTCGCAGCACGCATGCAGCAAAATGGCGAACCAGGAAAAATAAATATTTCAGGAATGACCCGCGAACTTATAAAGCACCGCTTCAATTGTTTTTACCGTGGTAAGATGCAGGCGAAACACAAAGGGCTTATCGATATGTACTTCGTAGAAAGCAGAAAAATTGCGCTTGAAGTTTGAAGTTGGATCAAGTGAATTCCGGTGGTTCCAGGAAGTAGCTTTAAGTGTTGTGTTGTTTTATCCTAAAGTGCCAGCTTATTTTTCTTCGTTCTGCCTTCTTTGTGTATTGTTTGGGACTTGTGGTTTAAAAATAGAAACCACGAAGGCCCGAAGCCACGAAGTTTCACTAAGTTGAACATTCACGGACCTTTAATTTTTAATGCCACAGATTAACCGGGCAAGTGACAATTCCCTTTGTGCGATATTTAAACACAATAGAAAGCGAGGTCGACCTCAGTCAATAATAAAAATTTGCTGGTGTTACTCCGAGCTCGAATTGGATAAATGTATCTATCGTATACTTCGCACTTTCAGCTCTATGACCAGCGGTTGCCCATTGCGCATGATAACGATACGCACCTTGCTCTTCGCCGCCTGGAGCAGCACCTTATAAGCCTGGATGTTATTTGAAAAGTTTGCTTCCACGCCGATGATGATATCGCCCTCTTTAAAACCCGCCTTTTCTGCCGGAGAATCTTTGATGATATCGGTGACAGTTATCGCGCCATTGATGAGGTAAAATCCAAGACCTGTATAAGAATAATCGAAAGAGTCGAGATAATGCTTGTTCGGCTTGATGTATATTTCCTGTAGGGGATAATTAAAAACTGTATTGAAACGGCGCATAAGGTCGTTTCCCAAAAGGCCACTCACGTCCGGGTACGAGATCACGCTAAAGCGGTCTTTCAGAATGTAAACCGGAACATTGTGAAAACGATACGGACCTACCTTAACATCTTTCACAAGCGAAAGAGTCATTGGCGCTTTGCCTCCCAGTCCTTCCGCCTGCGTGGCGAAAAATTTTCTTTTTGTGCTGAATATCGAATTGTCATTCATGAAATCCTCGGTCATTAGCAGGCACAGACCAGCGCCACTGTCGAAGTAGTACTGACTCGTAACATCAGCCTTGTCGCGAACCTGCACCATTTGTTTAGCCAGGTTGGAAAATTTCGGCTTTAGAAGATAACCGCCCCTGGGATATTTGTAAGTGCCCGGTTCATAAACTTTCATGTCCATGTTGTCGTAATCGATAGCTACGATATATCTCCGAAAAAAGCTGTAGCCAATAATGCCATCGATCCTCATGCCGTAAGCCGCGGTGAGTATCTCATAATCGTTGATATGAAAATCAAGTCCTGAAACCGTCATCCCCTGAAGGTGCAGCGTGTGGTCGTTGGCGAACGAAACGTATTTCATGCCTGCGATGCCGCGCACGATCTTGTCGCTCGGGACTGTCGGTATGTGGTAATAATCACACGTTAAGGAATCGAGTGAAATGCCACCACTCCCGGTGTCAAGCACGAAGTTGAGCGTGTCTTTAAAATCGTCGAACGTTGCATGCAGGATCATGATGCCGCCAGTGAGCTGTGTGAAGGGAACCGTCGCTATGAATTTTGCCGGTGGAGGCAGCAGCTCTTCCTGTGCGAAGGATCTGCAGCTAAACAAAAATGCAATGATGACGTTACAAATCTTGAATATTTGGTATCGCACGTTCAATTTTTAAGTTCTTATCCGGCTGCAGTATACATCCATTCGCTGAAAAAATGCAATCGTTTCTTACTGAGGACAAATATAAATTGATGAGCGCTAGCTGTTATACTTTTTGTGGAACATACCTAGTCGTCTAAGCTCATCTTTTCAAGAAGGGTTCTAAACCTTTCGTGGTTGCGAACTACATTTAAGCGGGGATCAAATTTCATGTGGAGGTGAATCAGCCAAACGGAGCGCGTGTCAACCGCTTTTTCAAGCCATTCGAGAGCATCATTCGTTTTGCTTAAACCGAGGTATGCGGTCGCAACGGTGTAAGGCGAAATATAAAGCGAACCGGGAAGGTTCATTAATTCCTCAAATAACTTCTCAGCTTCCGCTTTACGCCCAGCCATTCCAAGTGCATGAATGAGCGCGCCCTTTACGATCGTGTTCTCACCGTAAACATCGCAAGCCCGCTGAAAATATGTAATCGCAACATCAAGATCATTCAATTGTTCATGCGCTAAGCCGGTTACAAACAAGGCGAGTATAAAATTTGGATCGATGTCGAGTACAGTTGTGCACTTTTCAATTGCGAGCTGATAATTTTTTTGAATAAAATAAATAAGGGCCACGTCTGTATTGATCACCAGCGAAAGAGGGTCATTATTAACAGCCTGCATAATTTGTTCAAGCGCCTGCGGCACTTTATTGAAAAGCGTCAGCAACAAAGCATGCCGCTGCAAGGCAGTCGGATAATGTGAGTTGAGCTTGATCGCTTTTTCGTAATATTCAGTTGCTTTTTTCCAGTTCCAGTCGTAAAGAAATTCCACGTGTCCCATCGCCTCATAAGCTTCAGCAAGAAACGGATCGATCTCCGCAGCTTTTTTTGCGATCGAACGGGCCTTCAATATCGAGTCTTCAGGCGCTAATATGTGATACGCGCATAACAAAGAATAACTGTCCGACATAGCAGCGTATGCCGGCGCATACCCCGGATCTTTTTCAATGGCTGCTTCAAAATATTCGATGCTCTTCTTCAGGCCTTCGCGTGTGCGCTTGCTCCAGAAAAAACGGCCTTTTAGGAAAAGATTGTACGACTCCATATCGGGTGCAGGATTTTTTACCGATACGGTTTCAGGCTTTATCAACTTAAGCCTTAACTGTTCTGCAATCGCCTGGGATATTTCGTCCTGTACTGCGAATATGTCGCTGAACTCGCGGTCAAATTTTTGTGACCACAAATGAAAGCCATTTGACGCTTCGATAAGCTGAGCCGTGATACGAATGCGACTTCCGGACCGCCTTACACTCCCTTCCAGGATCTTGCTCACGCCGAGCTTTTCGCCGATCAGTCGCAAATCTTCATTCTTGCCTTTGAAAGAAAAAGCGGATGTACGGCCGGTGACTTTTAACTCGGGCACCTGTACCAAAGAATTAATGATCTCTTCGGAGATGCCATCGCTAAAATATTCCTGTTCAACATCATTGCTCATATTCACAAACGGAAGTACAGCGATCGACTTTTCACTAACTGCGCTGGCTGCCTTTGCGAATTCTGCTTCATGATGACTTTCTTCAGCATGTTTGCCATTCGTTCTGAGCTCGTAAACTTTTACCGGGTGCTTTACATTTTTCAGGTTTACTTCTTTGACAAACTCAGTATCCATGCCTTCCTTGTTTTCAATATTTCTGAAAACTGTCTCAGACATGTAAATACCGCCAATCGGCGCAAGAGCCTGTAAACGGGCGGCGATGTTCACGCCGTCGCCAAACACGTCGTTGTCCTCAAACACAACTTCCCCAAGATGAATTCCTATGCGCAATTTGAAATCAGCGATGTCGTCACATGCGGCCTGTATGTTCTTTGCGCATGCAACCGCATTCGTCGCAGTATTAAAGCTGGCTAATACTCCGTCACCCAATTCTTTGATCCACGACCCGCTAAAATCAGCGATGATCTGTTTTTGCAGTTGCCGGTTTTTGCGAAGGATATCAAATGCCTTTCTTTCGTCAGCACCCATTAAAGATGTGTAGCCGACAATATCGGTAAACATAATTGCTGCTAGCTGTCGTGTTTGCGGCATAAAATTCAGGCGACTAAAGATAATGAAACTGGGCAGAATGGTGGGATGAATGATGAGGATGAATGATGAGTGATGAATAATGAGTTAAGTGCAAAATTCGCCCAGGCGTGCAGATGGTAAATAGCTACAGGCGTTTGATTAAATTGCATTATCAAACGCAATCTTCCAAATCTAATCGCATGAACAAGCAACACGCATACAAAGCAACTATCACATGGACAGGAAATAAAGGAACGGGTACATCCGGGTACAGGGCTTATGACAGAAGCCATACGATTTCCGCTGAGAATAAAGCTGACATTGCCGCTTCATCTGACCCCGTTTTTCGCGGCGACAAAACAAGATACAATCCCGAGGAACTGCTGGTGGCCTCGCTGTCCGCCTGCCACTTACTAACCTACCTGCATCTTTGTGCAGATTCCGGTGTGGTCGTAACTGATTATTTCGACAACGCAACCGGCGTTATGGTTGAAACTGAAGGTGGCGGAGGACACTTTACTGAAGTGATCCTCAATCCTGTCGTTACCGTCGCTGATGCGTCGATGATCGACAAGGCTAATGAACTGCATGAGAAGGCTGGGGAACTCTGCTTCGTTGCCAAATCGGTAAATTTTCCGGTGCGTCACAACCCGGTTGCTCAAGTCGGAAAAGTGTGATGGTCAGATGTTGCACGGTCCTGACAGTCGCGATTGAAAAGGTCATTACGGTGGGACGCTTTGCAATCGTCAGACCGATATCCAACTTCTTGAAAGTTATCGTTAATTTTGCTCGCTTATTGCTTGCTGTTAAACCACTTAGTTTTTTTATGGAGACCTACGGGAAGATTCTGTTGATCGCGATGCCGATATTTCTTGTGTTGGTGCTTTTTGAAAAATGGTATGGCTGGTACAAAGGAAACGATACCGTGCGTGGAATGGACATGCTCAGCAGCCTGAGCAGTGGAGTTACGAATGTTACAAAGGATGTTTTGGGCCTGAGCATTACGATACTCACCTAT
>DASQJI010000877.1:0-2639 GCA_035631175.1 Parafilimonas sp. | reverse complement strand
GGAAGTTTTTTTCTTGCACAGGCTGCGGCGAAAAAAATAAAAGCGCAGGAAGGCGGTGGAAGCATTTTATTGATGTCGTCGGTGACGGGGCACCAGGCTCATAAAAATCTTGCGGCATACGGTATGACCAAGGCCGCGCTTGAAATGTTGGCAAAAGCACTCGTGGTGGAATTGTCTGAATTCAATATTTCGATCAATACCATTGCGCCGGGCGCAACTGTCACGGAAAGAACGAGCCAGGACCAGGCGTATATGGACACGTGGAAACGTATCACCCCGATGGGCAGGGCTGCGACCGTTGAAGATATTGCTAATGCAGCGTTGTTCATGGTTTCGCCGGCATCAAGACACATCACGGGTCAAAGCCTTGTTATTGACGGCGGGTGGACATCGGTGAGTCCGTCGCCGTATTGATGTCCAGATGTAGGATCTCTGATGTATGATGTCTGATCTATGATGTATGATGTAGGATGTAGGATGTATGATGTTTGAAACGTTAATCAGAGATCCGAGATCTTTAGATCAGAGATAAACCAACAACATGTTTAGATTAGATAGAAAAGTTGCGATCGTAACAGGCGGCGCCAGCGGAATTGGAAAGGCCATAGCAAATTTGTTCGTACAACAGGGCGCTGTGGTTTATGTTCTCGACCTCGACGACGGCGGTACTTCGCTGGATGAAGGTGTTGTTGATGGGAGAGCACATTTTTTGAAGTGCAACGTTTCAAACCAGGCTGAAGTGATAGATGCCGTTGCAGAAATTTACGGCAAGTATAAGCGAATCGACATTTTGATAAACAATGCCGGGATCGCACACATCGGCACCGCTGAAACTACTTCGGAAGAAGACTTTGACAGGCTCATGAGTGTGAACGTAAAAGGTGTATACAATTGTTTGCATGCCGCGATACCTTATATGCAGGAGCAGGGTGGAAGTATTGTGAACATGGCATCCGTTGCAGCACTCGTTGGTTTGCCTGACCGGTTTGCATACAGCACAACAAAAGGCGCAGTGATCTCGATGACGTTATCTGTCGCCAAAGATTTCCTGGAATACAAAATTCGTTGTAACAGTATTTCGCCAGGACGAGTGCATACGCCGTTTGTGGACGGTTATCTTGCGAAAAACTATCCGGGCAAAGAAGCAGAAATGTTTGAGAAACTTTCGAAAACGCAGCCGATCGGCCGCATGGGAAAGCCGGAGGAAATTGCCCAATTGGCTTTGTATTTGTGTTCGGATGAGGCTTCATTCATCACAGGCTGCGATTACCCAATTGACGGCGGATTTGTAAAGTTGAATACGTAAACGTGGGGAACTCACAAACAAATATTCAAACTGTTTTGCCGTATGCATGCATGCTCGGCGAAGGGCCCGTGTGGGACGCAGAGCATAAAAGGATCTTGTGGCTCGATATCACGGAAGGTGACATTCATCAATACACTCTCGCACAAGATGCCCATAAAGTTTTTAATGTGGGTGAGATGATCGGTTCGATCGCATTGCGTGAAGGAGGAGGACTTGTTGGCGGGCTTGAACATGGGTTTGCATTTATCGATCCGGAAAATGAAAAAGTTGATCACATCGCTGACCCGGAGCAGGGTTTGTCAAACCGGTTCAATGATGGTAAATGTGACGCGGCGGGACGGTTTTGGGCAGGCACGATGGCAATCTCCGAAGAAGAGAACAAAGGCAATCTGTATGTGCTGGAAGCAGATCTTTCCGTTAAAAAGAAAATTGAAAATGTAAGCATATCAAACGGCATTGCCTGGAGCGCGGACAGCTCCGTGATGTATTACATTAACACGCCAACGAACTATGTGTTTGCCTTCGACTACAATATTGAGGATGCGACGATAGATAATCAGCGCGTGGTTCTTGATCTTACGCATGAGAATGGTTATGCAGACGGAATGACGATCGATGAAGAAGGCATGTTATGGGTTGCCTATTACGGTGGCTGGAGAGTAGCAAGGTATGATCCGAATAACGGAAAACTTTTACGACAAATCGAATTGCCGGTCGCGAATGTTACGTCTTGTACATTTGGCGGTGTTGACCTGACCGATCTTTATATAACGACTGCAATGAAAGGGTTGAGTGAAGAAGAGCTTTCATCGCAACCGCTGGCAGGGTGTTTATTTGTTGTGAAAGATTGCGGTTACAAAGGAACAGCCACACAAAAGTTCAAGGGTTAGCATGTGCTAATAGAAATAGACGGGGATCTAAAACTCTGCGAAAATCTGTGCAAACCTCCTGTAACTCTGTGGTAAATTAACCACGGCATATTGATCGCATAAATTTTTTTTAAACATTTTAAAATAATATATGAAGCTTATAAGATTTGGTAACGTTGGTAATGAGAAACCTGGTATAATGGATAGTGACAATAATCGCAGAGATGCATCTCATTTGTTTAAAGACTGGGACAGGGAATTTTTCCAAAACAAGGGTTTGCAGGAATTACGTGGAGTGTTTAAGAATGTTTCCTCATTTCCGCTCGTTGATCAAAAGGAGCGTTGGGCTGCACCGGTAGCGCGGCCCGGTAAGGTGATATGCATTGGTTTGAATTACTCCGATCACGCTGCAGAATCAGGGATGAAGCTTCCAACGGAGCCGATCGTTTTTCAAAAAGGCGCTA
>DASQJI010000876.1:0-8570 GCA_035631175.1 Parafilimonas sp. | reverse complement strand
CCGCGATAATTCGTCGCTGTTGGTAACCAGCATCATTTTGGTTGGATTACGAGCGATCCAGGCATATAATGTGTCTATTTCGCGATTTGCAAATTGATATGGTTGCTGCCGCGTTTCGTCGCACCAAACAGAAAAAACCTGTACATCGATACCTCCCTTGAACATGCGATTGAGATCGCTATGCGTTTTGCCGGTCAGGTCTTCGTCGAACCGATAATTTTTTTCAAGGCACGTGCTTATGATATCATTGTGCGTATCGCAAAGGATAGATTTAAAATGAATTTTTTTATATGATTGACCTTGTCCATCGATCAGAAAAAATGCACAGGCCAGTACTGCGAAAAAGCGTTTCATGCGCATGAAAGTAAATAATTCCCTTTTCAGATGATACAAATTCTCTCTTTAGCGCGGGGCCTGACCCTTATCTTTGAAGCATGTCTGCGGAGAAGATAATTTCAGACTGGAAACAGAAAAAATTCAAACCCGTTTATTGGCTGGAAGGTGAAGAACCTTTTTTCATAGACGAGGTTGTTGATTACGCGGAACATCATTTGCTCTCCGAAACAGAGGCAGCTTTTAACCTAACCGTTTTTTACGGCAAGGACAGCGAATGGCCTGACGTTGTAAATGCCTGCATGCGATATCCCATGTTTTCTGACCGCCAGGTGGTCCTGCTGAAAGAAGGGCAGCAAATGAAAGACATCGAAAAGCTGGAAAACTACATACATCGCCCCTTGTCTTCAACACTTTTTGTGGTGAGTTATAAGGACAAAAAGCTTGATGCCAGGACAAAACTTTCAAAGTTCCTCAAACAAAATGGCGAAGTACTTGCCACAAAAAAGATCTATGATAACCAGTTGCCGGAATGGACATCCCAGATGGTGGAATCAAAAGGGCTGACCATAAATCACAATGCGCTGCTTTTGCTCGTGGATCACATCGGCAACGACCTGAGCCGGCTAAAAAATGAAGTGGATAAACTTTCGATCAATCTCGCGAGCAAAAAAAATATTACGGAAGCGGATATCGAAAAATATATAGGCATCAGTAAAGACTACAATGTTTTTGAATTGCAGGATGCCATCAGTCAAAAAAATCTTCCAAAGGCAATACGTATCATCCAATACTTCCAGGCGAATCCGAAAGCAGGGCCATTACAATTAATACTGCCTACGTTGTACAACTATTTCAGTAAAATTTACATGGCTGCTTCCACGCCCGATGTATCAGAAAAATTTTTAAAACCGCTTTTTTATAATAATCCGTTTGCAGTAAAACAAGCGATGGTCGCCATCAACAATTACGGGTTTTCAGGTGCGGAAAAGATCATTCTACTGCTTCATGAATACAACCTGAAGGGAATCGGCATCAACAACGCATATTCAGGCAGTGCCGGCGACGGTGAGATCCTGAAAGAACTTGCTGTAAAAATAATCGCCGCTTAACTGAGCTCACCCGGCCGTTTTTCATATACAGCGATTGGTTAATCAAATTACTTTTGCGCACCATGCGCATTGCCGTTGTTCATCATATAAAGGCGGGTGACTATGCGGAATATCTTTCTGCCCTGGTCAACAGCCAGGCTATGCAAAAGGATTTCGCGGTAAAGGTGTGGAGCTATTCTATACCGGCATCGCAGCAATACATCCCCGACGATGCTGTCGTTTATATTATCATGGAAGCAAATTCGCGGTTTGCCGTGAGCTGGTGGTACGCGGTTAAGCTGCCAGCGATCCTAAAAAAGATCGGCGCAAAAGCAGTACTCGATTTGAACGGTATAACGCCTGTGAAAACAATTTTGCCAAAGATCACTGCTTTCCCCGAAACGGTGTTCGCCGGCGATAAACAAAGAGGTATAATTGATTTTGCAAAACAGCAATTACCCCACTCCGTTTCTAAGGCGTCGAAGATGATTGTGCATTCTGCTGATAAGGCCACTGCATTTAAGAATGTACCCGAAAATAAAATCGAAGTGATCCCGTTTACTCCGCCGTCGGCATTCAGAACTTTTGAGTGGCACGAAAAGATAATGATCAAAGCGCAACAAGCGGATAACAAAGAGTATTTTATTGCTGTGCTTGAGGACGAAGCGGAAGAAGTTTTTGTGAGGCTGCTCAAAGCATTTACAAAATTCAAAGCGTGGCAGCAAAGCAGTATGCAATTGCTGATACTGCCAAAATTTGAATCGTTTAGTCCGGGCATCCGCCAGAAACACGAGACCTACAAATACAGGGAGGATGTTCGGCTGCTCGAAGACCTCGAGGAATCCCAGGTAGCATCGGTGCTTGCCTCGGCGTATGGAATGGTGCTATTGTGGGCATCGCATCCCGATCTTGTAGTTTTAACGGCAGGTCTGCAATGCGCTTTGCCTGTAATTTCGCTAAATAATCCGGATGTACTTGAATATGCAGGTGATGCTGCGGTGTATGTTCAGGATGAAACTGTTGATGCTTTATCTGCTACGATGATCCAACTTTACAAAGACGAAGATCTGCATGCACGATTAAAGGAGGCAGGAAAAAACATGTCTGCTTTGCTTAACAGGAATGAATACGAAATGCGGTTCTGGAGAATATTGGAAACTGCGGCATGTTCTTAGCATCGTGTCGATTAAAACTCTATTTATACAGTTATGGAAAAACAAACGATCTCGATACAGGTAAAGCTCGATGAAGACAAGGTGCCCCAGCAAATTGAATGGAATACCACGGGCACTACAGTTGAACACACGCAGCAGGCGAAGGGACTAATGCTCGCTTTTTGGGATGGTGAAGAAAAAACCGCCATGCGTATCGACCTGTGGACAAAAGAAATGATGGTGGATGAAATGGCAGATTTTTTTTACCAAACACTCATGACTATGGCAGATACGTATAACCGCGCTACCCATCAGCAGGAGCTAACAGATGAATTGAAGGAGTTCGCCAAAAACTTCTATAAAAAATTTCGGGACCTTCAACTTAAGGAAACGAATGAAAGCAAAACATTCTAACCATCATTGTTGGTGCGTGTTGTTGCAATTGCCTTGTGGTGAAAAATCTTCAACTTCGCGTGGCTGTATAAAAAAAGAAACATGAACCTGGAACAAAAGGTAATGGCCGAAATGAAAGACGCCATGAAAGCAAAGGACGAAGCGGCGTTACGCGGTCTTCGTGCCATTAAAGCAGAGATCATAAAGGCAAAAGCGGAGCCCGGAGCTGGGGGCGAGATCTCAGCCGAGACGGAAAACAAAATGTTGCAAAAGATGTTAAAGCAGCGAAAGGATTCTCTTGACATCTATCGCAACCAAAACCGCGCTGACCTCGCAAAAAAAGAAGAAGAAGAGATCGCCATCATAGAAAAATTCCTGCCGGCGCAGTTAACCGAAGATCAACTGAAAGATGAACTGAGAAAAATTATAGCTGAGATGGGCGCGTCGTCGCCGGCCGATATGGGCAAGGTGATGGGGGCGGCTTCGAAGCAACTTGCCGGAAAAGCTGACGGAAAAACGATCTCTTCGGCAGTCCGGGAATTACTGAACGGCTGATCGTTATAACAAAACCGGGCTTGTATCGTTTAATACTATACCGTTGTATTTATTAAATGATAATTGATATAATTTTTCTGCTGTTACTTGCAATAGCTGTAATAAAAGGAATTTCCCGTGGTTTCGTCGTTGCCGTATTTTCCTTTCTTGCGATAATCATCGGTATTGCCGCGGCGATGAAACTTTCTTATATAGTAGCAAACTGGTTGCAGGGATCATTCAATACCGGCAAGGCGTGGCTGCCATTTATCTCTTTTTTGATTGTCTTTATCGGCGTGATCATCCTGGTGCGATGGGTAGCGAACCTGATCCAGGCGGCGTTAAATGTTACCATGTTGGGCTGGTTGAACAAATTGGGAGGGGTGGTGTTATACGTATTATTGTTCGTGGCCGTTTACAGCATTGTGCTTTTTTATCTTACCAAAATAAACCTGATCAAAGCAGAAACGATTTCAAGTTCACACGCATATTCATTCATTGAACCATTCGGTCCTAAAGTGGTAGACCTGCTCGGAGCTGTGATCCCAATTTTCAAAAATCTGTTTCAGCAGCTCTCGGATTTTTTCGGAAAAGTTGCATCCGGCTCTGCTTAGTTTATGTTAATATTCAATTAGTAATTGAAATAATATTATTTTAGCGTATCGGGTTAACCATTTTCAGAAGTACGCAAGGAGCTCATGCAACACGAAATCAAACACCTGGACAAGTTTAGATTTATTGAGGAAGGAGAGGGCGAGCCATTGATATTGCTGCACGGCCTTTTTGGAGCGCTAAGTAATTTCGAATCTCTCATCGCTCATTTCAGGCAAACTCATAAAGTAGTGGTGCCGATGCTTCCTTTGTTTGAGCTCGACTTGTTGCACACATCAGTCGGTGGCTTTGCAAAATATATGCACAAGTTCATCGAGAAAAGAGGCTACACTGACTATCATCTTTTGGGGAATTCGCTGGGCGGGCACATCGCGCTGGTGCACGTTTTAAAACACCCGGAAAAAGTAAAGAGTTTAATTCTTACAGGAAGTTCCGGGTTGTATGAAAGCGGCATGGGTGATTCATATCCACGCCGGAAAGATTACGAATACATTCGCAAAAAAACCGAACTGACTTTTTACGATCCTGCGACGGCTACAACACAGTTAATTGATGAAGTGTACGAGATCTGCAACAACAGGTTACAATTGGTCCGCATTTTGGCGCTTGCAAAAAGCGCGATAAGAAACAATCTCGGGGAAGAGTTGGGGCAAATCAAGCAACCCACATTACTCGTTTGGGGAAACCAGGATTCAGTTACACCACCGTTTGTCGCACAGGAATTTCAGCGTTTAATTCCGAACAGCGAATTGCGCTTCATTGATAAATGCGGCCATGCCCCGATGATGGAACAGCCGGAAGAGTTTAACCGTGTACTGGAAGAGTTTCTCACAAAAATTAAAAAGACTGCTGCAACTTTGGCATAGGTTTCTTTGTCTAACGCTTAAGGGAGAAACAAAAAATGTTGGTATCAGAAATTACTCACTCAACGATCCCTGCACTACATTATGATGATACCGTAGAAGAGGCAATAGAGCTATTGGAGCAAAACAATGTGCGGCATCTGCCGGTATTAAATGAAGACAAATATGAAGGCCTGTTAAGCCTGGACGAGCTCCTGGAGGCCAACAGCCATGACCAGGTGAATACCCTGCAAAACAAATTTATCCATGTAAGCGTACCCGCAAATCAGCACTTTCTCACTGCACTAAAAGTGATGGCTGCTGCCGACGTCTCGGTGTTGCCGGTGCTTTCTCAAAACAACGAGTATACAGGCACCGTGTCACAACAGGAATTACTGCACACGCTTTACACATACTTAAACTGCGATGAGCCCGGGGGAATTTTTGTGGTGGAAATGTACAAGCAAAAATTTTCTGTCGGTGAGCTTTGCCGCCTGGTGGAGACAAACGATGCCTTTGTAACTCAGCTAAATACCTACACCGAACATCTGTCTGGCTTGTTGATCGTAACGTTTAAAATAAACAAGACCGAGGTGTCTGACGTGCTTGCAACATTGCAGCGTTATGAATACACGGTCCGATATTATTTCGGGGAAGAGTACTACGAAAATGCCTTGAAGGAAAATTTTGAAAACCTGATGTCATACCTGAATGTTTAATTCTTCCGGGTGTTAAAAATTTACAGATACTGACCTCTTCTGACTGCGATACCATATTTTTACCCGGCTTAACCGGCAGCGTGAACCTCGGATGAAGTGTATCCATCTCATTGTTATATTTCTCGTTTTCTTCGGCATTACAAATGATGCTGTAGCTCAGGACGATTCCGCGAAGTACGTTCCTGTAAGTCCCGACTCGCTAAAGATTTCCGATACATCGTCAAAGCCATTGTACATCGCCAGCATTTCGATTTATGGTAATAAGAAGACGAAGCCGTTCATTATCGAGCGTGAAATTCCTTTCAAACAGGGAGATTATCTTACGGCTGCAGACCTTGAAAAACAGCTCGTGGTGGCGAAGCAGCAACTGGTAAACACAAGCCTCTTCTTAGACGTCTCGGTTTTCATCCAAAACAAATTTGGTGAGCTTGTTTTTATCACGGTCTCCGTAAGGGAGCGATGGTATCTTTTTCCCCTACCTTATTTTAAATTGGCCGATCGCAATTTCAACACGTGGTGGGTTACATATGATCACAGTTTCCAGAGGGTGAATTACGGCGTTAAGTTCCTGCACAATAACATTTCGGGCAGGAATGACAAGTTTACCGTCTGGCTCATCACCGGGTATTCGCGACAATTTGCATTGAAATATGAAAGGCCATTCGTCGACAGGAATTTGCACTACGGCTATAATGTCTACGTGAGCTATACACAGCAACGCGAATTAAATTATGGGACGAGTGAGAACATTCAAAAATTCTTCAAGCCTGATAGCCTGTTCTTCGTCAGAAGGGCTTTCAATGTGGAAGCGGATTATGTTTACCGGCCGGCACTGCATACAAAACACGTATTCAGATTTCAATATGCGGGCGAAAAAGTAGCCGACACTATCATCGCGCTGAATCCGAATTATTTTCCGGAGGGAAAAACCGAGATCTCGTACCCGGAGATCGGTTATAACATTCAATACCAGCATGCGGATTATAACATGTACCCAACGAAGGGTTTTTTAGGCGAAGCGCGCTTATTGCATCGCGGGTTTAATTCAGACGTCAACGTTACGCAGTTGCAACTCTTGAGCACTTACACGATCCCGCTTTTTACCAAGACCCAACTTCAGTTAAAAGAAGGGGCTAGTATCAGCGTGCCTTTTAATCAGCCGTTCTACAATAAACGTTTGTTTGGATATGGACAGATCTTCATGCGAGGGCTCGAATACTACGTGATCGATGGCGTTGCGGGCGGCGTTGGAAGGGCGACGCTGCAACACCAATTTCTGCAATTCAATACGCGGCTTGCGGCCGGAACGAAAAAAGAAGTAAATCTTCCGTTCAGATTTTTCGCAAAACTATACACCGACGTTGGATATGCATATGATGAGAACCCGTCCAATAGCATGCTGAACAATAAATTTTTGCACTCCTGGGGATTTGGACTCGACGTAGTTGCTGTATACGATATTATTTTTAAATTCGATTACAGCTTCAACCAGTTTGGTGAGAGCGGCTTGTATATTCATGTTAGAACAGATTTTTAGCCTCTCTACAAAAAATTTACATGGTATCTTCAAGCCCGAAACGTTGCCGAAAGCACAGAGAATAAAAATCGCCAGATGAAAGTAGCGATCTACAGCCGGGGTCATGAACAGGAATTAAAGGAAGAGTTGTCGCAATTGGTAAGCGAGCTCACAAGAAACAACATTCGTGTTCTCCTGCATTTTTCATTAGAGCGGTTCATTCATGAGGACAGGCATCATGCGTTCAGTTTTTTCTCGAGCCATGAAGAATTAAATGAAACTGTAGATTTTCTCATCAGTCTTGGGGGCGACGGTACTATTCTTGATACAGTCACGCTGGTCCGAAATAAGAACATTCCAATACTTGGCATCAATTATGGCCGGCTCGGTTTTTTGGCCGGCATTAGTAAGCACGAAATGTCAACGGCTGTTGATGCGCTCGTGAACAGAACCTTCGTGGTTGATAAACGAACACTTATTCATTTGGATGCAAATGTGAGCTTATTCGGCGACGCCCCTTTCGGCTTGAATGAATTTTCAATTCATAAAAGGGACATTTCTCCGATGATCAAAATAAATACTTATCTCAACGGAGAATTTTTGAATAACTACTGGTGTGATGGATTGATAGTAGCCACGCCTACGGGTTCAACTGGTTACAACATGAGCTGCAATGGGCCTATCGTATTTCCCGAATCAGCCAGCATTGTGATAACGCCGGTAGCACCGCATAATTTGAATGTAAGGCCGATCGTTGTACCTGATAATTATGTAATATCGTTTGAAGTGGAGAGCCGCAATGAGCAATTTATCTGCGCCATGGACGCCCGAAGAGAGATCGTGCATAAGGATGTGCAGCTCGCGGTAAAAAAAGAGGCGTTCACTATAAGCCTCGTGCGGCTGAACGAGAACAATTTTCTGTCGACCTTGCATACAAAACTTACGTGGGGACTGGACAAAAGAAATTAAGCAGGCAATCGATAACTTCGATGGGGACACACGAAATTTATCAATCGTTCGTTAATACATTACAACCTTTAATTGGCAGCATGTTCAGGAGGATTTCTCTTTTTTTGGCTTTCATGAGTGTGGGCAGTTTGTACGCACAAACTCACTTATATGACAGCTACAAAAACGATGGCGAGTTTGGAGCCGCAATAGGGCTTGCCCATTATTTTGGCGACCTCAACACACAAGCATCGCTCAACCGGCCAAAGTTTTCGGGCGGCATCTTTTTCATCAAACAATTTAATAATTATATCGGCGTGCGGATCTCGGGCGATTATGCATTTCTCGGTTACAGTGACATCTATAGCGATAATGAAACACAGAGAAGACGCAATCTCAGCTTCAACACCAATGTTTGGGAAGTTTCT
>DASQJI010000875.1:0-2495 GCA_035631175.1 Parafilimonas sp. | reverse complement strand
TAATAAAAGATGGAAATATTTATGATCCTCTGCAACTGCATAAGATTGCTGGTTTTAATGTAAAATAACATTTAATACAGGCTATTTATAGCTCCGTTTTGAAAATCGCTAAGATGATTGCTTTTTAAACAAACGGTTTTTAAAAATTGTTTCCGTTAATTTTTTTCGGATCACCGATGCGATGCTTTTGCTTGGATGAAAATTTTATGGAAATTTCCTATCTCTGCATCCTTTGAATAAGTTTTGCTATGTGAACGAAAAAGATTTTCATCACCTTACTGACCAGGAGATCCTGGAAAATTATTACACGACTGGCAATGCGCGCCTGCTTGGTGTGCTACTGCAGCGTTACACGCTTTTATTGCTGGGAGTGTGCATGAAGTATTTAAAGAATGAAGAAGCAGCAAAGGATGCCACCCAACAGGTTTTCCTGAAAGTGATCGGCGAGCTAAGACGCTACAGGGTACAATACTTTAAGAGTTGGTTGTACATGATCGCACGTAATCACTGCCTGATGCAGTTGCGAAATCACACCCATAAACATGCCAGGTCATTAAACGAAGACATGGCTATTGAAGACGACTCACCGTTACAATATCATACGAGGAAAGAAAAAGTATTGTCGCTGCTGGAAAGCTCGCTCGACGAATTGAACGCAGAGCAAAAAACCTGTGTAACTTTATTTTATCTTGAAAAGAGATCTTACCAGCAGATCAGCGAACAAACGGGCTTTACGCTGATGCAGGTAAAAAGCCATATTCAGAACGGTAAACGAAACCTTAAACTGCTTGTGGAAAGAAAATTGAAAGAAAAATAATGGAAGACCTTACCAACATATGGAGCGCGGATGATGAGTTGAATGAAGAGCAACTGATGAATTATGTAAAAGGAAAATTAACCGGGGAAGGGGCGCATGCCGTTGAAAGAAATATGGCGCGATCGTCTTTTGTCAAGGATGCAGTAGAAGGGTTACAGGAATTTTCATCAGCCGAAAAGATAAATGCTTATCAAAAAGATATAAACGATCAACTCCATAAGAATCTCACCGAAAAAAGATCGGAGCGAAAAAAGGTTATCGGAAATCTCTCATGGGAGATCATAGCAGTGATCGTCGTTATACTTCTCTGCCTGCTCGCCTTTGTGATCGTGGAAATGATGTGACTTGTCTGAGGAACGCATGATTCGGATTTCGTTGCGAGTAACCAACTCTATTGATATGTATAAGTGACCGTGCCGAGGAGTTCCTGCCGTTTATCAAACAAAACATCTTTGATCTTTAGGCCGCGTTGGTCATAAACATACTGCCAGATCACGTAATCCGATGATCCCTGCGACACTTGTGTCATTTGCGAAATGATCCCACCGCCATCATACTGAAACAGAAAGTCAGGCAGCATTTGCCTGGCTTTGTTGTTATAGCGGACAATGTCGGTGAGCTGCGACTGATCGTTATAGTAGTAGTAATAATGCTCAAGCGTTTTTCCCTTCTTGGTCCATATTTCTTCGGTCACATTCTGCCTGTCGTCTTTTTTAAAGGTCACAATCGTTGTATCCGTACGTTCCTTTACGCGCAACATAGAATCGGGCACACCATTAGTGTAAAACCACTTGTGCAATTCAGTACTAAACACATTCATTGAAGTATCGTCCGTTTGTGTTTCGATGGAGGCGACGACGTTGTCGCGGTCATTGTACTGGTATTGTACGGTGGTCGCCACACGGAATGAGCTGTCGATCGATTTCATAAGCCGATCCCCGGTATAATATTCGTAGGTTACGGAGCTGCCTGCAGTCGCCAGGCTGATGTGCGTGATCAGCAGGGAACCATTGTTTTGAATTACACGGTTATAAGAAAATCCTTCCGTCGGGCTGTTGTCGCTCTCTATGCTCGTTGCTGAAACTTCTTTAATATTGTTCTTTTTCAAAGTAAGGTACATCCTGTTTGACTCCTTCAACGACAGGATGTCGTTATAATAATACTGGGCACAAACATGATTAAGGGTTGCCAATAAAACACCAATCAAAATTACCTTCTGCATGGAACTCGATTTGAATATCCTCTAACGAAAAAACGGCGGCAAGGTATATATTGCTTCTTAAATTGTCGTGTGTATTTTAGTGAAATTCTGGTTTTATTAACCGAACGCACGAATACGTGATATTTACCCCGCGAACAGGGTAAGCAATTTAGATTTTTGTTATTTTCTTATGCTTTTGTTCCTGTAATATTGATTGTCATATTTTCCGCTCACTCTTTAACCGGGCTCTAGTATGGAATACGCTGAACGTTTTACGAAACTTGTCGACATCATGGATGAATTGCGTGAAAAATGTGCATGGGATAGAAAACAAACTATCCAGACGTTGCGGCCGCTAACGATCGAGGAAACGTACGAACTGGCAGACGCGATCACAGAACAAAACTGGGACGAGTTGAAAGAAGAGCTGGGAGACCTTTTGTTGCATATTCTTTTTTATTCACGCATAGCAAAGGA
>DASQJI010000874.1:0-12897 GCA_035631175.1 Parafilimonas sp. | reverse complement strand
GGGAAAAATTTTTATACGATCGATACTACGAACATAATTCCTGTCGATCTGAATTGCCTTCTGTTTCACCTGGAAACTTCATTGGCTTTGTCATACCGTCAAACGGAAAACATAATACATGCGGATGTATATGCCAGGAAGGCCTCCATGCGCAGGGATGCGATCAACAAATATTTTTATAACCCTGACGACGGATGGTATTATGATTTCAACATCAACAAAAAAAGTTTGAATGATCAAAAAACACTCGCAGGAATCACGCCGTTTTTCTTTAACCTGCCGCCGGCAGAATACATAACCAGAGCAGCTGCCATTATTCGCAGTGAATTTTTACAACCTGGCGGCGTTGTCACAACGGTAACGGAAACGGAACAGCAGTGGGACTGGCCTAACGGCTGGGCGCCTTTGCAATGGATGGCGATAAAAGGGCTGGATAACTACGGCGAAAAAGAACTCGCGACTGAGATCGCAAAGCGTTGGGCGCAACTGAATATAAAAGTGTATCGCAATACCGGCAAGCTTATGGAGAAATATAACGTCGTTGACACGAACCTTACAGCAGGTGGTGGCGAATATCCCTCACAAGATGGTTTTGGATGGACCAATGGCGTGCTCCTGAAGATCCTTAAAACCTACCCGGTGAACTAATACTGAGTCAACATAAAGATGTCCCTCAAACCTGACACATTTTGCAAATATTCAGGCTCAGAAATAGAACAATCAAAACTGCCAGGTTTTGATTGACCCAGCGCTTGCTTTGTCCTGGTCATGGAGCACAGTGCTCGGCGAGGGTCATAATTGATGAAGCTTGAGAAAACGCTTTTTCAATTTTCTACCGGTAGTTTTTCCAAAAATTCCTTTAAAGATCTGCCAACAATATCCGTCCACCCTGCGACAAAATTTTCTTTCGCAAAAGCTCGCCCATATTTCGCGATCCTTTCAAGTCCTTCATGTGTAAGCTTGAGTCTTGTTTTATTCCCTTCATCGAAAAGTTCCCATGTTACGTAAGTTTCTTCATCCTGCCCGTCGTACTTCCAGCTGTGAACAAGCTTTTTGCCGGGCATGACCTCTGTTATCCTGCAGATGTGCAAATATTTTGTGTTCTTGTCGCCAGCCTCAAAGCGGAATTCAAAACCGACTTCAGGTCTGAATTCTTGCAGGTCGAAATACCATTGTTTCATTTGTTCTTTGGTGGTAATGGCACTCCAAACTTTTTCGATTGGTGCATCAAATGTGCGCTCAATTACGAATGATTCGTTTTGCATTGGATGATTTTTTGTGTGAAAGTTGTTTAGTTGTTTTTTTCTTTTTCACTTTTGCGGCGTTTGATCTCTTCGCACCAGGTGCGTCCTTCAAAAGAAATTTTTCAAGAGCGTCAAGTTTCTTTGTCCATAACGTGCGATACTGTTCAACCCATTCAGCTACTTCATTCAGCTTTTGAAGTTCAGCTTCGCAGTACCGTTCACGGCCATGTTGTTTGATCGTTATCAAACCGCATTCTGTAAGGATCTTTATATGTTTTGAAACGGCAGGTCTGCTGATATGAAACTGCTCAGCCACCGAATTCAGATTGAGTGGCCGGTGTGCGATCATATTGATGATCTCGCGCCGTGTTGGATCGGCAATCGCCTGGAATACGTCCCGCCTCATAAAATGTAACTGATCGGTTACAAATATATACATGAAACCATTCGGTTACAAATTTTAGACAAAAAAATATTTTTGAGAGGCAGGGTAGGACAGAGGGCCTATTGCTGCAATTCTTTATTGGATTTTTTGAATCGTTTCCACCACGGCGACCTTTTGATGATCTCTTCCGTGGCGCTTTTACTTTTAATTTGCGCGTCCACCACTGCGATCAATGCCATATTTACAATACTGCGAACAGAACTTCCTAATTGTAAAATGTGGACAGGTTTTTTCAGACCGAGCAGGATAGGACCGATGGCATCGGCAGTGTCCAGCTCCTTTAGCAGGTTGTAGGCGATATTACCTGATGCAAGATTTGGAAAAATGAGCGTGTTTACATCTTTGTCGATCAATTCGCAAAAAGGATAATTCTCTTTCATCAATTCCTGGTTGAACGCAACGCTCGCCTGCATTTCACCATCGACGATCAGTGAGGGCATTCGTTCTTTTATAATTTGCCGTGCATCTGACACCAATCTGGCTTCCGGGGAATTGCTGCTGCCAAAGTTTGAATAACTCAGCATGGCAATGCGCGGAACAATATTAAACTGCCGGATCTCTTTTGCGGTCATCAATGTGATATCTGCCAGTTCCTCGGCAGTCGGATTGAAATTTACCGTCGTATCAGCCAGGAACAAGGGTCCTTTTTTCGTCAGCATCAGGTACATGCCGGCGATCTTCTTTGTGCCTTCTTCAGTGCCTATGGTATGCAAGGCCGGTCGTATTGTATCAGGATAATTTTTTGTGAGGCCAGAGATCATACAATCTGCATCATCACACTCGACCATCATACATCCGAAATAATTGCGGTCGCGCATGATCTTTCGCGATTCGTAAGCATTGAAACCCTTGCGGCCTCTTTTCTTAAAGAACAGCTCCGCATACTGAAGGCGCTTTTCTTTAGTCGCATCACTTCTCGTATCAAATATTGGAAAACCATAAATGTCGATACCATTTTTTCCTGCAATGTTTTTAATACGGCTCTCTTCACCCAGCAGGATCGGGTACCCAATGCCATCTTCAAACAGTATTTGCGCTGCTTTCAGAATTTTAGCATTGTCTGCTTCTGCAAAAACGATTCGCTTGGGATCGCGACGCGCTTTGCTGCCGATCACACGGATCACCTGGTTATCCTGGCCAAGACGATTATTCAAATCGGCCGCATACGCATCCCAATCAGTGATCGGATGTTGTGCCACACCACTTTCCATTGCAGCTTTTGCGACTGCAGGTGCTACCGTTGAGAGCAATCTGGGATCGAGGGGTTTTGGAATTATGTAATTAGGGCCAAAGGAAATGTTCTGTTCGCTGTAAGCAAGGTTCACAATGTCGGGCACTCGCGTTGTGGCAAGTTCGGCAAGGGCCTTCACGGCAGCGAGTTTCATTGCTTCGTTTATACGTGTCGCACGCACATCCAAAGCGCCGCGAAAAATAAATGGGAAGCCCAGCACATTATTCACCTGGTTAGGATAATCGCTACGACCGGTAGCCATGATGATATCTTTCCTCACTGACGTTGCATCTTCCCAACTGATCTCAGGGTCGGGATTAGCCATTGCAAAAACGATCGGGTTTTTTGCCATTGACCGCACCATATCCGGCGTTACGGTGTTTGCGACACTTAGCCCAATGAATACGTCTGCATCTTTCATTGCCTGTTGCAGCGTTAATTCAGATTTCGGCGTTGCAAATCGTTTCTTGAAATCGTCGAGTTCTGTGCGACCCTGGTGTAATAAACCTTTGCTGTCGAATACCCGAAAGTTTTCGTGTTTTGCCCCGAGTGCTTCATACAATAAGATGCAGGCCATGGCCGCTGCGCCCGCACCGTTCACGACAAACTTTACTTTATCGATCTTTTTTTTCTGTATCTGCAATGCATTTATCAGGGCCGCTGCGCTTATGATCGCAGTGCCGTGCTGATCGTCGTGCATCACCGGGATGCTCATTTCTTCCTTTAATCTTTTTTCTATGTAAAAACATTCCGGAGACTTGATGTCTTCCAGGTTGATGCCACCAAAAGTTGGTTCGAGCGCTTTAACGATTTGTACAAATTTTTCAGGATCTTTTTCATTAATCTCAATATCGAATACGTCGATATCTGCGAAAATTTTGAACAGCACTCCCTTGCCTTCCATTACCGGTTTGCCAGCCTCAGGACCGATATCGCCCAGGCCTAAAACCGCGGTGCCATTGCTGATAACAGCAACCAAATTTCCTTTTGATGTGTACTTGTAAACATCCTCTTTTGTCGCCGCGATCTTTAAACAGGGCTCAGCAACTCCAGGACTATATGCCAATGAAAGATCACGTTGTGTTTTTGTTTCTTTTGTGGGAACCACTTCGATCTTTCCAGGTCTTCCCTTCGCATGATATTCCAGCGCCTGTTGTTTATGTAGTTCTTTCGTTTGCATAGCCATCGTTTCAAAGTTTACGGTTCAACACCTTATCAGAATCATGTCCATTCACAATTGTCCTTAAGCATGAATGTGAATTCACATGCAATGTACAAAATCGTTTTTTGTGCTTTGACCCTCTACGTCATCGTCCCCATTCATAAAAGCCGGTCACTGTCGGCTCATTGATAGCATGCTTTTTTGCGATGGAGTGTTATGTCCTCTAATTTAAAAGGCCTCTCTTCATAATAGTAAATGCCGATATCCAGGTCGGATGTTGCAGTCGCTTTCCCAATCGCATGAGAACCGCCTAAACAATGGCCTGAACATTTCCTGTGTCCTTTAGATCTTCGACGATGTCAGCAAGCGTTTCTACTTTGAGTTTTGGCAGTGTCATGCTGCCAATTTCTAATTCATTGTGGATCTTAGAAAGGCGTATGAGAAGATGAACAGTTGGTCGACGAGTAATCCAACCAGGTTTACTTTGGAATTACTTGTCCGTTGCCTGTAATGTGTGTAGTGATCGCGGGGGTGCCGTGATAATAAACGTTTCCGTTTCCTGTGATGGTTACATCAAGGCTATCGCTAACGCTTATCTCAACGTCGCCGTCTCCTGAGATATTTACCGTCGCATCTTTACACTGAAAAGCCAATGCAGAAATATTTCCATCGCCGGTGATCTCAGCTTCGAAGTTGTTTGCATTCCCACCCTCCACGTTTATGCTTGCTAAACCGTTCACTGTTGCGTTGAGATGATCGCTGCCGGTTATTTCTCCGGTTACATTGATATCGCCTGTTCCATTCGTTTCGAGGAGATCAAGCGTTGGTGCGGTTACGTGAATTTCCGTGTTATCATTACTTACCGTTATGTCATTACTAAAACCCGCTTCCAGAACACCGCTTACTACGTTTGTCTCAAAATAAGGTAGTAAGTTTTCATAACCTTTTACCGTAACGGCAAACCCGGTGTCAATATTCACAAATGCTTTTGTTGAACCGTTTACTATAAGGCCATTAAAACCGGTAACGTTTCTTTCCTCTGAAATAGTGTTGCCGCTTCCGGTTATCTTATCTTTGTTACACGCGACGAAAACCAGAATTCCACAAAGCCAAAATAATTTTTTCACCTTCATTGTTTCGTGCGAAAGTACAAATAAGGAAATGAAACGATCTCTCGCACGAAAGGTGTTTTGTCTTTTTATGATTTACGGCTTATCATGCTGATGAAGATCAGTTTACCCGGCAAACTCTCCCGGAAACCAAACGATTTCCCAACAGTCAATGTTGTAATTTTTGTCGTTAAATTAGTTTCACGAAACAAGATGCTTATGAAACGCAATTCAGTGTGAGGCAATTCGGGTGTCTTCACCCGAAGTTCTTACCGGCGGCATGCTAAATTCACCCGCAACCAGCATAATCCGCACAAAAAAGTTTTTTTATAAAGTGACTTTGAAATTCAAAGTACTTTTATAATCTTTGTATCATAAATAAAACACTATGATCACAAAGAACAAAAGACTTGCCGCGATCGTGCTCACCGTAGCAATCCTATTGTTGATACCATTCGTCGCCATGCAATTCACGAGCGACGTGAAGTGGGACCTCACCGATTTTATCACGGCTGCCATTCTGTTGCTGGGCAGCGGTTTGTTATGTGAGTTGGTGATGAGGAAAGTGAAAACAAGTAAATACCGATTTGCTTTGATCGGCGCGGTTCTTTTAACACTGGTGCTTATTTGGTTAGAACTTGCGGTCGGCATCTTCGGGACGCCATTTGCGGGCAGTTAAAAGCTGAAATTGATGTTGGCGGGCGCCAGGAAAGACCGCCGGTGGCGCAAGGGTCAAATCACCTGCCGTTCCTTCAACTCCAGGTATTTATTGATCGTATTTGCGGTAAGCTTTTGCGGTGGTGTGAGCAGGCTCATGATGCCATGCTTCTGGAGTTCTTTCACCATTTGTCTTTTTTCAAGAGCAAATTTGTTGGCGATCGTCGTAAGATACACCTGCTCGACAGTATCCGCCTTCTGTTGCTGTAATTCGGCGAGCTCCGTGTTTTCGAAAAATACAATCAATAAAGGATGATGCGACGACAACTGTTGTAAATAAGGCAACTGTCGTTCGAGGCTATACAGGCTCTCAAAATTGGTGAACAAAACGAGGAGGCTGCGTTGTTTAACCTGGTAACGAATGCTCACATATAATGCCTCGAAATCACTGTCGGTAAAATCGGTTTGCTGCATATACAATGTTTCGAGTATCAGGTTTATTTGTGCAGGTTTTTTATCGGGCTGCAGAAACTGGCCGGGTTTTTTTCCAAAAGTTAGCACGCCAGCCTTATCCTGCTTCATTAAAACAATATTGCTTAATACAAGTGTTGAATTGATAGCGTAATCAAGCAGCGTCATTCCTTCAAACGGCATCTTCATGCTGCGGCCTTTATCGATCACACATATTATCTGCTGGCTTCGTTCATCAATGTAGCTGTTCACCATTAATGCATTCTTCCGCGCGGTGGCTTTCCAGTTTACCGTTCGGTAATCATCTCCCGGTACATATTCTTTTATCTGTTCGAACTCAAGGCTGCTGCCAAGTTTTCTCAGCCGTCTCGAACCTGCAAATTGTAACTGGTCAGTTTGGGCCATCAATTCAAACTTGCGCATTTGCAGATAGGAGGGGTACACTGCAACTTTTTTTTCTTCGCCGGTTGTGATTTGCCGTATCACCAAATTCAGCGGCCCGCGCATAAAAATATTTATCCGCCCAAAAAAATATTCACCGCGTTCAACCGGCTTCAAAAAATATTCGTAAGAGAAAGTTTCGCGGCCGTTCACGTGGAGATCATGTTGCCAGTTCCGCGCCTGGAATTGTACCGGCAGTTCGTCGATCAGTTTTGCGGAAATCTTATATGAGCGATAATTTGTTATTTGAATGATGACCTTGTTTTCGTCACCATTGCTGAACCTGTCTGCACACAGGCGTTCGGCCTTTACCGGCTGTGGCCCGGCAAACACGATAATAAAATCAAGTAATACCGAAATACCGAGGCACAGCAATCCTATCATCGCAATTTGCTGCAAGCCGGCAAAGAAAAATGCGAGCACAAACAAGCCAACGATGACGCTGCCGCTGATGTAAAACAAGCGGGTCAAATAAAATCGCAGGCGGTACAAGAATCGTTTCAGCATTACCTCGGCACTTCGAGTCCGTGAATAATTTTTTCAATTACTTCATCTTCTGGAATGCCTTCCATTTCTTTTTCCGGAGTGAGAATGATCCGGTGACGCAAAACCGGTTTTGCCACAGTTATGATATCGTCAGGAATTACGAAATCCCTCCCAAGCAGTGCAGCCAAAGCTTTAGATGCGTTGAGGACAGCGAGTGTTGCTCGCGGCGACGCACCAAGATAGATGGCTTTCTCGTTGCGCGTGGCAACCGAAATTTTTGCAATGAACTGAATAAGCTTTTCTTCAACCACTACGGTTTTTATCAGTTGTCTTAAATGGATGATCTGTTCATCTGTTATCACAGGCTGCACAAGGCTCACCACGTTTTCTTCCGCGAGGTTATGGAATCGTTGGAGAATTGCGATCTCCTCCGCTTCACTCGGATAAGGTACTATGATCTTAAAAAGAAAACGGTCCAGTTGAGCTTCAGGTAAACGATACGTCCCTTCGTGTTCGATCGGGTTTTGTGTTGCCAGCACCATAAAAGGATTACTCATCGGGTGCGTTATACCATCCATCGTGACCTGTTGTTCCTGCATCACCTCAAACAAGGCAGCTTGCGTTTTTGCCGGCGCGCGGTTTACCTCGTCGATCAGTACAATATTGCTGAAAACGGGTCCTCGTTTAAATTCAAATTTTCCGGTGCCCGGGTTAAAGATGCTTGTGCCAAGCACGTCGCTGGGCATCAAATCCGGTGTGAATTGTATGCGGCTAAAACCAACTTTCAAACCCTTCGCGACTAGTCGGGCAGTAAGTGTTTTGGCAACGCCGGGAACGCCTTCGATCAACACGTGGCCGTTTGCAAGCAAAGCCACCATGATCAGCCTTACCATTTCGTCCTGTCCGACAATGATCTTTTTTATCTCCGACTGAAGATCCAACATCGCCTTATTCAACTCGTCCAGGTCTATCCTTTGCTCAAATATTTGTTCACTCATGTTAACTTTTTTTGTAAAAATTTTCGAGTAGTTCGTAGTAGTCCATTAATTGCTTTTGGGTAATGGTTTCGCTCAGGTTTATCGTGTGTATGGTTTCAGTAATTGCATTTATTTCTGCGATGTCCCGGTTCGATTTACCGGCAAGTTGTTGTACAAATGACGGATTGATCTCTGTGGTTGAGATCTTGAACTTGTTTCGAACGTAGTCCAAAAAATACTGCGTCAACTTTTCAGCGAGGTTTTTGTGGTCGCCTTTCTCATAATACAGTTTCCCTATCGTTGTTACAAATTCCAACGAATCGTTCACAGGTTTTTCGTAAGGCGGGATAATTCGCTGCCTGCGCTTCACCTCCGTCAGTATGTAAATAAACAGTAACGCAAGCGTGAGCCAAAACGCCCATCGAAAATTCTCATACTTCAATATGACAGACAATACGCCATGACTTTCCATGGCAGGCTGGTCATCGCTGCGTTTATACAGGAAGTACTCGTCCCACACGATCTTCCTTGCGTCACCAGGAAAGAGGCTCATTACTTTTTCAAAATATTTGCGATTCTGTTCGTACAAAAGAAAAAAATTGGTGAACGCATATGGCGATGTATGTATGAAAAAAGTGCCGGCCATGGCATTTACCGCAATCAGGTTTTGATTTTCCGGGTAAGCATAACCTAACGGGTAAGTGAAGTTGCTGTCGGTTTTTTCAAATTGATTCGAATAGTCAGCACCGGGATATTGAAACGATGCGGGCAGCGAGAACATGCCGGTATCGAGGCGCACGATCGAAGTGTCGAAAGGATCAAACGGATGTTCTGTTTCCAGGAAAGGCGAATATGGGTTAAAGGAGCTCCGTTCTTTCAGCTTGAAAAATTTCCGGGCCGTTGAATTCATTTGCAACGAAGATATAAGCACATAATTTCCTTTTTGCACGAAGCTTGTGAGATAGTCCAGTTCCGTTTCGGAGGGATTGAAAAATTTTGTCACGATCAATAGAACCTGTTTGGTTGAATCTGAAGAAAGCGACTTCCAAAGAACAGGTGAATAACGATTAGACTCGATCGTTGCATTTGGGAATTCTCCAGGCAGCAAGTTGTATGCCGCATAAGTTCCATACGGGATCTTATCTCTGCGGCTCAAGGTTATCCTGCCGTCGAATTTGGGAGGCTTTTTGTATACCAACAGGAAAGCGACAGACCCGATCAGCAAGATAACGGCGAGGTATGGTAACGCCTTTCTCATGCTGCAACTTTATTTTGAAGTGTGAGAAAATCATTTTTTACTTTTTCATAAAGAGCCTTTGAGATTTCAAACTTTCCGTACCACACAAATTCATAGTGCCGTGTAACGGTAAAGAAATTTCCATACAGGCTGCTTTTCGATAACTGCTGCACATATTGCAGGTTCGTATAATCTTGCTGATATTGAATATGGCCGGTCTCCGCTAAGAGCTTAAGTGTTTGCAGGTACAGCAACCGAACTGCGCTGCGGTAATTCTGCTCATGCTCTGCCCTGCGCAGCAGTTCGCTGTATTGTAGTCGAAAGATGTCGCCGTTCTCATCATCGCCGAACGTTTCAGTGGTTCTTGCCAGGGACTCTTTTGCAAAGAGGTTGATCTTGTTTTGCACAAGGAAATAAATAATTGCTGCAATGAAAATGGATATGATGATAAGCCACAACATTTGATTGAACCAGGGTTGTTGCGTAAAGTTGCTTTCTTCGTTGGTTATTTCTTTGTTGGCCGCTTTAAGCAGACTGTCTCTGAATGCCGGATCATCTTTTATGCGCCTCTCCAATTTTTCAATTGCAGGGATGTACCAAAAATCTTTTGAGTTCTTTAACCGCTGAATGGCGCTGTCCGGCAACAGCCGTTGTTGAATTTTTGTGTAAGCGAAACGATCGCTGGAATCTTTTTTCCAGGTAAAAAAATATTGTGATGTGTCATAAATGTGCCTTTCGGGGGTATCGGCATAATCGTCCTCACCAGAACTCCCCGTTTGCGGATCATAAGTGGAGAAGCTTGTTGTGTCGACGACTGTGGTATCTAACGTTTGAGTGTTTGCATCGGCGGCGAGAAAATAAGTTAAGAGTGATATCACAATTGTTTTCGACAATTGATTTGTGCGAAGACGGAAGGGCCGCCATGAAACCGGAACGTACAAGTGAGTGACACAACCGGCGATCCCCGCCCGTACCGAATGCCGGCTTCCGAAAAATAAAGAAACGAAAACGGCACGTTCGGGCAGGCCATAAAAAACGGAACCTCGTACCCCGAAAAGACTATTTAAACATTTACGAGGCATGCTATTGGTTTTGAGAGTTGAGTTTTCTTTTCAAGCGAATGGGATAAACAATGAAATATCCTACAACGATGGTGAGAGAAAGTATAATTATAAACAGTTTTAGCCAAAGCGGCATATCGGTGTGGCGTGTGAGAAATCCTTCAAAGAACGCTGCGATGAAGAGCATTGGAAAATTGGATAGTGCGATGATCAAACCTTCTTTCGCGCCCTGCTTCAATGCATCGATGCGTTTAATCGTGCCCGGGAACAGCCAGCTTTTTGCGAGGATGATCCCCGAAGCCGCCGAGACAACGAAAGTTGAAAGCTCAATTGTACCATGAATCATGATCGTAAGCAGGCTGTCTTTTAAAAGGCCATTGCTGTAAAACATAAATTCAAATGCACCAACAGTCACCGAATTATACATAAGGCTGGTGATAGTTGGGTACGCCAGGAATATGCCGCCCCCAAATTCGATCAGCGAAACGTACATGTTATTGATGAAAATATAAATAAAGGAGAGAAATTGATTCCCAAAGCCATACACGCCGAAAGGATGCCCGTCTTTAATATTTTGTTCGGTCATATCAACATAATAGTCGCCGAGTACCTGACGAACAAAAGACTGGTCATTCTTTGCGGAAAAAAAGCCAATGGTGACGAACACCACAAAAAGGGAAAATGTGATCAGGAGTACGCGGTGATGTTTTGCGATGATCAGAGGCAGTGTGTACTTAAAGAAGTTGACAACACGATTGCTTTTTTCTTTTCGATTTTGATAAATAGCCAAATATTTTCTTGCCGCTGACGCATTAAGGTATTGAGTGGTTTTGCTGACAGGGTAAAAAGTCTTGCTGTAACCCAGGTCTTCAACAAGCTGCGTAAATTCTTTCGCCATTTCATCCGGATGGTGGCTCGGGTTGTCCTGTATCTGCCTCCATCGTTCGCGGTTCCGTTTAATAAAAAGGGCTTCTCTCAACGTAACTGTTTTACCGAATAACCGAATACATAACCCGTTGGGGGCTATAGCGGGATTTCGGCGGGAAATTATAATTAGTTTACCTTTCAGCCAATTGTTTCTTGTGAATGGAAAAAATAAAAATCCCTACCAGTTTTAACATCGAACTGGAGTTTGAAACACCCGAATTTCATAAGCGTCTTTTTGCGTGGCTGATTGATCTTTGTATACTGGTTGCCTACTACCTGATCGCCAATAAGCTGTTGTCACAAATATCCAGCAACCACACGGCATCGGGAGATGATATGCCCTTCATTTATAACCTGTCGGCGGTGTATTTGTTGTGCTATGTTCCTTTGCTCGTGTACCATCTTGTTTGCGAAATAAGTATGAACGGCCAAAGCATTGGCAAAAAACTGCTTGGCATCAAGGTGATCAGCGAGAATGGTGGCCAGCCCGCGTTGCATCAATATCTTATCCGGTGGCTTTTGCGCCCATTCGATTTTTATTTTTTCGGATTGGTTGGACTGTTAACCGTCGTCAACAGCAAGAGGAACCAGCGACTCGGCGATATGGCAGCCGGCACGCTGGTGATTAAAACGAAAATGGAGACCGATATCAACGACACGGTGTTCTTTGAATTGTCAGACGGATACAAACCGAGATTTAAAGAAGTGATGCGTTTAAGCGATCGCGACATGAATGTGATCAAAGGGATTTTGGACAACAGCAGGAAGTATAACAACTTCGACATTGCGGCAAGGACTAGCGACAAGATCCGCTCACTATTAAACATCACGGATTATGAAGAACCAGTTGAATTTTTAGAAACGCTGCTGAAGGATTACAATTATTTCTCGAACCAATAGTAAAAAGCGCTTCCAAGTCTTGACACCGATGAAAAGTAAATAGCCGTGAGGTAGCACTAAAGTTTTGCGAAGCCAAATCCTGGTTCGTTTGTTGGATACATATACCCGTCCTTCACGATGAATCCTCCGTCAACAAGGTCTTTGCTGAGATCAAAACTTCCATCGAGGTCAAGATATTTTGTGTTCGAACATGAATATGCCGCATGCAGCGCTGCGGTAATGCTTATGATGCTCTCGTCGTTGCAACCCCAAAATAAATTTATACCTGCATGCATTGCTATGGAAGCGATATCTCTTGCCGCTTTAATACCACCGCATTTCATCAGCTTGATGTTATAAATGCCATAAGGCTGCGGCGGATGACTTAGGAAAGATGCATTCGTCGCGTCGAGGAGCGATTCGTCTGCAGCTAATAGTTTTCTTTTATTCATATCCAGTTGTCGCAATAGATTATCGGCTCCTGCTTTCACCGGTTGTTCGATGAGTTCAACTTGCTTACCTGCGTCTTTGATAAATTTCTGCAGCTGTTCCAGAGTGTAGCCCTGGTTT
>DASQJI010000873.1:0-1822 GCA_035631175.1 Parafilimonas sp. | reverse complement strand
GCTGTGCTGCCTGATGGTGTGTAGTATGCGTTGTGGCCGGATGAACCGAGAAACAAAGCGCGCCCATCAGGCAATAAAAGTGCTCCACCTGTTTCGTCTCCATACGGATCATATAATTGCACCGGTACCATTGCATCATTGATCCACGTATTTGTTGCGGGTATATATCTTTCAGAATTTGTGCTCAGCCTGTTAACATAGAGAATGCTGTTATCAGGAAGTTTTATCCACGCTGATTCATTATGAATTCCAAGCGCTGTTGGTCCGTTGCTGTAAGTGTTGGTTGACGGATCATAAATTTTTGTTCCTGTTAAGCTGCCTGACACAAGAGCTTGCAGCACTCTTCCATCTTCCAGAATTTCCGAGTTCGCATCGCTTAGCGTTGCGCCGGGCGCTGGGGCGGCAGTCCATGTATTCGTTAACGGATTATAGACCTCGCCCGAAGATCCGCCCGTTCCATATTCTCCGCCCGCTACATAAACTCTTCCGTCCTTCAGAACCTGCGATGAATAGTAAAGGCGCGTGCTTATCATCGGAGCAATTGAAGACCATGTGCCGTTCACATAGCTACCGCTGCTGTTGGGTGTGAGCTTATCATAGGTATTACCGTAGGACCCGCCACCCGATGACGATTTTACTAAAACGGTTCCATCAGAAAGAAGCAACATTCCACCACCGCTTGCATGCGGAGCTAGTGTGGAAACGGCTGTCCATGTGCCCGTTTGGGAAAATGAAGCGGAGGCGATGAAACATAGCAATGAAAATGGTAAAAGTGATTTCATTCTTGGTGTGAAAGTGTTTATAGTGCTGACTCTGCACTTTTTTTGGTTGCATATTAAAGCAAGTTCGTGGTCTTCAGTTTGGGTGGGAAATCTTACACACAACCGACTAATTGAAGTCAGTTTCGTTTCACATTTTTAATAAACATCTCCGGATTACAGACGTAGGTTTTGGGAAATCGCTGTTAAACACGACGAAAATAATGATAATTGTTTCTCACTTACAAACTATTTCTAAATGTTTAGGGATAAAAACATCTTTTACTGTTCAATCTTTATCCGCACTTAATTGTAGTGCACATTAACTTCGATACACCTTCAAATCATCATTGAGCTAAAAACATGAGACGAATTGCGGCGCGTAAGATCCTGCTGGCATTAATATCACTGTTTGTATACCTGCATTTCACCGCAGCACAAAGCAGCGGCGATTACATAAATGCAATCATGGCTGGCATTTCAAACAATGGGCTCAGTAATGACAAAGAATATCTTACTGCAGGAGACAGGACTTACATTGTTGGAACGCAGAGCGGAAATTTTCCCGACCTCGGAGGGCACGTTAAAGGAGAGATGGGCGGCTTGTGGATGCCGCCGGTTAAATTGCTGGATGGTTTCTGGATGAAGATTTCCGATGTGGACGAGAAGTCTGATGCCTGGATGAAAGAAGCGAAACAGTTTATCAATTATCCGTATGGCAATAAATTCATTTATGCTCCTGTTCTAAACGGCATCGAAGTGGAACGTTTTCAGTTTTGTCCGCAAGCGCGGGCTGGAATAGTGATTGAATATGAATTAAAAAATGAATCGCATCAACAGCGCAACCTGCAATTAGAATTCGTGGTGAAGACTGATGTGAGCCCGGTTTGGTTTTCGACGGAGAACAACATTATCGATGCGCCCGATACCGTGCAATGGCTCCGTGATAAGCATTTGTTTGCAGCAAGTGATACCAAACATGCGTGGTTTGCTTTGTGGGGGTCTAAGCTTGCTGCATCGACTCACAATACCAATGCAATTGCTCCTGTTGAAACGATTGGATT
>DASQJI010000872.1:0-3539 GCA_035631175.1 Parafilimonas sp. | reverse complement strand
TGCTTGAAGAATCCGGCTGCTTTGCTGTTGTCCTGGAAAAAATTCCAGCCCAACTTGCGAAGGAAGTAACGGAAAGCCTAAGCATTCCAACTATCGGGATCGGTGCAGGAAAATATTGCGACGGCCAGGTGTTGGTGATGCATGACATGCTTGGTATAAACACAGAATTCAAGCCGCGCTTTCTACGGCAATACCTGAACATATATGAACAGGTGACAGAAGCTGTGCACCGGTATGTGAGTGATGTGAAATCAAAAGATTTTCCCACCGACCGCGAGTCGTACTAAAACCAATTTTCTTAGCCGATGTTCTGAGTTGCAAAAAAGATCATGGCGAAATATATTTTGATACTTGGTGTACTGCTTTTCGCTCAGTCAAACCTGTTCTCTCAAAATATAAGCCCTATTGACACCGACAGGCCAGATCAAACTGAAAGCCCCGTCACACTTCCAAAACATTACTTTCAGATGGAGACCGGCTTTTCTTTTGAGCAGACAAACGCAGAAACGAAAACCTTTGCGCACCCATCCGTCCTTTTTAAATACGGGGTGACCGGCCGTTTCGATCTTCGGCTAGTGACGGAATTCATCACTGTAAAAAATTCGATAGAAGATGCGACTGGTTTTAACCCGGTAGCAGTTGGCTTTAAAATGAACATTGTAAAAGAGAAAGGCATTTTGCCTACAACATCTCTACTCGGCTTGTTAGCGCTTCCGCGTTTTGCAAGTAAGGATTTCATCGGCTCCAGGTATGCTCCCGGTTTCAGGCTCGCTATGCAAAATACAATATCTGAAAAAGTTGACCTGGGATATAACGTGGGCGCTGAATGGGATGATGAAAGCGGAAAACCTGAATTTATATACACTGTCACAACGGGCTACTCTGCTTCAGAAAAAGTAAGCGCCTTTGTAGAAATTTTTGGGTTCGCGCCGCAATACGCGCCAGCGTATCATAGTTTCGATTGCGGATTAACCTATTTGATTAAGCAAAACATGTCCGCAGATATTTCCGGTGGGTTCGGCATCACGGAAAATGCACCTGGCTATTTTCTTGCGCTTGGTTTTTCATTCCGGTTACCAAGGTGAAATCCTAAATCCTGAATCCCAAATCCTAAATCTAAAATCTCAATTCCCAATCCCTATCTTCGCCCGATGGCAAAGGAAATTGTTCTAAGCGGGATAAGGCCCACTGGTTTCTTACATCTCGGTAATTATTTTGGTGCTGTGAAGAACTGGGCAAGAATGCAAGATGAATATGATTGCTATTTCTGCGTGGTGGATTGGCACAGCCTTACAACGCATCCGGACACTAAAGAACTGCGGCAAAACGTGCACAGGATGATCAGTGAATTATTGGCTGCCGGACTCGACCCTGACAGGTCAGTTATCTATGTTCAAAGCGACATACCCGAGATCGCCGAACTGTACCTGTATTTTAATACGCTTGCGTATAAAGGGGAGCTGGAAAAAACTTCGACTTTCAAGGAAAAAGTAAGGCAACAACCTGACAATGCGAATGCCGGCCTGTTAACTTATCCGGTATTGCAGGCCGCGGATATCCTGATCCACCGCGCAGTAAAAGTTCCGGTTGGAAAAGACCAGGAACAGCATCTCGAAATGTCGAGAAATTTTGCGCAACGTTTTAATTACCGGTATGGCGATATATTTCCATTGCCATACGCTTTCAACTATGGCAGCGAGCTCACAAAAATTTTAAGCCTCGACGGGAACGGAAAAATGAGCAAGAGCCAGAACCAGATGGCGACGATCTACCTGGTGGACGATGACGATATGATCCGTAAAAAGATCATGAAAGCAAAAACAGACAGCGGGCCAACAGAAAAAGGAACGCCGAAACCCGATTACATTGAAAACCTTTTTTTGTTGATGCAGTTGGTGAGTGATTACACCGTTGTTGCAAAATATGAAACTGATTATGAAAACTGCAGTATTCGTTATGGAGATATGAAAAAGCAATTGGCCGAGGATATGGTTGCGTTCATCGCGCCGCTGCGTGAAAAGGCTGCGGCTATTCAAAGCGATAAAGCATACCTTTCAAACGTTATAAGGCAGGGCAGGGAGAAGGGCCGCGCAAGTGCCGCGAAAACGATCAAACTGGTTAGAGAGGCTATGCAGTTTGACTTTGACAAATAGAACTTGCTTAAAGCATCTAACTATTGCGGAGGTTTCAACTTAATTCTATATTTTTAGCCGAAAGAATTGCAATCGTAAACTCTCATATAATCAGCGCGTCATGGCGAAACAGAAAAAACCAAAACATATAGCGGTTGCAGGAAATATAGGTGCAGGTAAAACCACGTTAACGGAGTTACTGAGCAAGCACTATCGCTGGATCCCACAGTTTGAAGATATTGATCACAATCCTTACCTGATGGATTTCTATGAAGACATGCCGCGCTGGAGCTTCAATCTTCAAATTTACTTTTTGAATGGACGCCTGAATCAACTGCTCGACATTCAACGCGGAAGCGAAACCGTAATACAAGACAGAACGATCTACGAAGACGCCCACATCTTCGCACCGAATTTGCACGACATGGGTTTAATGAACAAACGCGACTACGACAATTATTTTAGTTTGTTTCAAACACTACAGTCGATGGTTCAACCACCCGACCTTGTGATCTACCTGAAAGCTTCGGTTCCTACGCTTGTCGGACAAATTCAAAAACGTGGAAGGGAATACGAAGAAAATATTCGGCTTGATTATTTAAAAAAATTGAACGAGCTGTACAACCGGTGGATCGACCATTATAAAGAAGGCCCTGTTCTTGTGGTTGACATTGATAAAAATAAATTTCCTGAGAACGAAGAAGACCTTGGAGAGATCATCGGTAAAATTGACGCGATGTTGTTTGGCCTTTTTTAGCCTTCGCTTTCTTGTGAAATAATCATTCCGCCTTTCCTTGCGCCACCCGCACATAGTAGCCGTTAATGTCAATAAACGCAAACTCCTTCAGACCATACGGATGAGTGCCTAATGGATCTGCAATTTGAATTCCCCTTCGTCGGAATTCCGAATACACTTCTTCTACATCTTCGACGAACCACATTAATGGCAAGCGATGCTTTTCATTGTTAATTGCGCTTGCAAATTCCGGATCTTCTGCAAAAAGGAGCCGTAGTTCATCGCGCCTTATGCCTCCGTCTTTGATCTCGCCATGAGCGTCTTTATAAGTCCACTCATCAACGAAGCCTAATGTGTCCCGATAGTAATCCAATGTCTCTCGCAAGCTTTTGACTGGGAGTTGCGCGTTACTCCTGATAAATTTTTTCGTTTTCATGACTGCTGATAACTGTCAAATAATAAGCAAAGAAATAAAAATCGTATCAGTTGGGTAGAACGCCAATTATTCCCTCACTCAAATCGGGTCAATGTTTTCATGATCGTTTGCCTGTCCGTATTTGTTTTTGCTAATGACAAAGCTGCTTCGAAATGGTCTCTTGCCTTTTCATTATCAATACCGGTATAGAGTTCTCCGAGAAGCATAAAGTAAAAATGATTATCTGTGAGCTTCA
>DASQJI010000871.1:0-4897 GCA_035631175.1 Parafilimonas sp. | reverse complement strand
GATACAGTATTCGCGAACGCCCTTGATGGTATCGTAAACGGCAAGTATGTTGTTCCCATCGATCTGCACGCCGTCCATACCATATCCCTTTGCGCGATCAGTCAGATTTTCACAACGGTATTGTTCATTTACCGGTGTGCTTAATCCATAGCCATTATTCTCAATTAAAAATACAACAGGCAGATCCCACACGGCAGCCACGTTGAGCGCTTCATGAAAATCACCTTCGCTGGTACCACCTTCGCCGGTAAATGCAAGCGAGATCTTATTTTCTCTTTTTAATTTATGTGCAAGGGCAACTCCATCCGCGATTGCCAACTGCGGACCCAAATGAGAGATCATTCCGCAGATATGATGCTGCCTGTTCCCAAAATGAAAGCTGCGTTCCCGGCCTTTGCTATAACCGTCTTTGCTGCCTTGCCATTGCATGAATAATTTGTGTAACGGCATGTTGCGCGTCGTAAATACGCCGAGATTTCGGTGGAGCGGCATAATCCATTCATCGTCCTGCAAAGCAAGTGTTGCACCCACGGCGATCGCCTCCTGCCCTATCCCGCTAAACCATTTTGAAATGCGTCCCTGCCGCAAAAGCACCAGCATTTTTTCTTCGATCATCCGCGGCAATAGCAAGCTGCGGTAAAAATGTACAAGCTGTTCGTTTTGTAAATCCTTCGGATCAAATTGCATACGGCGCGAAGGTAAGCAGCAAAGTTTGTTTGAGGTTTGAGGTTTGACGTCTGAAGTTGACAGATGACGGTTGACGGTTTCAAAACGCGAAAGCTCTGCTGGTCATGCATTAGTTTTTTCTTTTGCCCGATTTTTTGTTACCGGCATAAAACGTTTTGTCAACCACTTTCTCACGGGCTCATCGTATAGTTTCAAACATGCATAAGCCACCGAAATCGCTACGGCGAGAACACTTACCGCAACAAGTACGAGAACGATAGGCGCGGCAGTTGAAGGCCCGGTCAAGAAATCCTGGTTCTTTGAAACCCATGTCATGAACAGGTAGATGAACGGGTAGTGAATAATGTATAACGGGTAGGAGATATCGCCGAGGAATTTACATATTTTCGAAACAAATCCGCCTGTCATTTCGCCACTGGCACCCAGGTAAACAATGACTGGAAAAACGAGTACGATCGATAAAGAATCGTAAAGCCCATTCATCCACAAATGATCGCTGTCTCCGATTCTTGGTATGGCGAAGACAATAATTAATAACAGGCTGCATAACAGAAACGCATGCTTCAGTTGAGTCGGTTTTACAACGCGCGAAAGCAACAGGCCGGCGAAGAAAGGATACAGCAATCGCGTAAAACCAATACGTAATTGGTGTGGTTCTATAGACCAGCCGCCGATGAGATCTCCCTGCGGGCTTGTAACGGCAAGTTGTATAAGAGCGCAGCCGGCAATGAAGACAAGGATTGCCAACAAAGTGTTCGAAAATTTCCGAACGAACAGTGCATAAGAAATGTTGGCAATGTATTCAAAAAAAAGAGTCCATGCCGGACCATTAAGCGGGTGCATCTCGCCCCAACCCCTAATGTCCATAGACAACGGAACCGGAAGCAAGGTGAAGCCGATCAGCATCACGACAAAAAATTTCCACGCCGGCACTTCACTGATTCCCGGCCAAACGGGTCCGGCCTGGAAATAGAAAGTGATTGCGCCGATCACCATGCCTGCGATGATCATCGGGTGCAGTCGAATCAACCTTCGCTTAAAGAAATCCTTCAATGTCATTTTGTGCCAGCGGTCATCATAAGCATAACCGATAACAAAGCCGGACAGAACAAAGAAAAAATCCACAGCCAGGTATCCATGGTTTATGATCTGCTTTGAATGATCGCCGTTGGTGAATGTCTCCAGAATATGCAACATAACGACCATTACAGCAGCCACGCCACGTAATCCATCCAATATTTGATAATGTTTTTTACTGTCTTTGAATGCAGAAGAGCTTTGATCCATCGTCGGCTTTTAAAATTCCGTGCAAATGTAATGTGATGCGGTTCCAGCGTCGTGACATTTATTAATATTTCTTAGCACCACGGGCCACTGCCGGGATGTGGTTAGCACTCTTGCGCGTCGATAGCGAATGAAGAACCAGCGAAGTAGCAGCCTGTCTGCACTTTGTTTTTCGCGTTCAAGAATTAGTTCATCTTTTACCTTATTTTCATTCATTAAAAAGTGTACTAATAAAATCAGCCATTATGAAATTGCAACGTTCGTTCATTATCTTCTTTGTAATATCTCTTACTTGTGTCCACATCGCGTTTTCACAAGCATCGTCTTCCCGTTTCAGTTCCAATGTATACGTAACCAGCAAGGGTGATTCGCTCAGGTATCGCTTGCTTTATCCTGATTCCGACACTCTGCGAAAATATCCGCTGGTCATTTTTTTGCATGGCTCGGGTGAAAGGGGAAACGACAATGAAGCACAGTTAAAATGGGGAGTGATGAATTTTGCAACTGATCAAATGATGGCTATGCATCCCGCGCTCGTTGTAGCGCCGCAATGCCCCGAAAAAATGAGCTGGTCAAATCTTTCACGCAGCAAGATCACCAGCGATACCCGGTTGTTGCCTGATGCATCAAAGCCCATGCAACTTGTTATTGAACTAATTCATGCATTAGAAAAAAGTATGCCCGTTGATACGAACAGGATCTATATCACCGGTCTTTCGATGGGTGGCTTTGGCACTTACGATGCGATAGAACGTTATCCCGACCTGTTTGCAGCGGCTATGCCTGTTTGCGGTGGAGGCGACGTATCAAAAGCTTCGGTTATTGCGCATATTCCCATCTGGAATTTTCATGGAGCAGAAGATCCGGCAGTCGATCCGCAATATTCGGTCGATATGCTGAATGCGTTATTCAAAGCGGGCGCTCATCCAGCGTTTACATTCTATCCCGAGACTGGACACTTTTCATGGATAGCTGCGTACAGCGATCCGCTTGCAATGGAATGGCTGTTTCGGCAACACAAATGATTTGTGATCGATCAGCACGGTCTGGTGTTGATCAAGTATTGCAACTTATCTGCGCACTTCTTTAATAACGGCAGCAAGCAAGTTCACTACGTCTTGCGATACGATTCCAATCTGCTCGATCTCGTCTCCCGCTCTCCAATCTTGTCCATCCCAGTTTTTTACGAGGGTAAGACGCTGCGTGCCTTTATCTGACTGAAGCAGTACGTCGTAAGTTCCGGTGAGCTGGCCATCCCAACGAATCGTTTCGGCAAGAGCAGCTTTGTAAAAAATATTGTTATGCATGAAAGTTGTGGTAAAAACCAGGTGGTCCGTTGCGTCTGGCTTGCCAGCGACAAGTTGAAAGTCCATATTGGTCTTCGTTTGGATAGTAATTTACAAAAAACATTTTTGCCTTTGGGTAAGTATTCGACGTACATTTTAATATCCGTGTTCAATAGTTCTTTTTTTTCGACGTAAAAAATTGATGTCATCGCTTGCAGCGAATTGTTGCATCGGAGCCTGCGCCGAATTCGCCGCTCGTCATTCGAAAAAATAAACCGGGAAAGGCCTGTAACATAAACACACGTCCGTCGTATTACAAGGCAAAGCTTTTACACTATCTATTTCATTATTCAAATTTTGCACATGCGAACGCTGAAACTTTTTGCAATTATGCTGCTTGGCAGCCTTGCTGGAACCGCTCAAACCACAACAGTCGACCATTTCACCAAAGTAATTGTAAGTCCTTATATACAGGTTACACTTGTTGAAGGTGAAGAAGAGAGCGTAACTATCAACGATATTCGAGTTGACGAGAACAAACTGCATATAGAAGTAAATAACGAAACGCTGCGCATCTACCTCGAAGGAGCGAAAGACATACCGAAATACGAAACAGATTACTCAAGCGGGCATAGGGACTCGCACGCGCTGTACGACAATACTTCTGTCGTTGCCACAGTCACATATAAGAGATTGACAGCTCTTTCATTTCGCGGCGCAGAGAAGCACCTTTGTGAATCGCCTATCAATGCTTCGAAATTCTCGCTCACTATATACGGCGAATCAGAGGTAACTTTTAATGAGTTGAATGCACAGGAAATGGAAACGACTATTTACGGCGAGGCGTCGCTGAACATAAAAGCCGGAGCTGTACAAGAACAACGATACACCTGTTATGGCGAAAGTCATGTAAATACGCTGGCGATCGCAGGCAATACCAGCCGCATAGTTGCTTTTGGCGAAGCAGATCTGCGCATCAATGTTTCAGACAGGATCAAGATCACCGCTTATGGCGAAGCAAAACTGCATTACAAAGGAGAACCTGAAATTGTAAAAGGCCTTCATTTTGGCGAAATGCAAATTGATAAAATTGATTAACTGATGACCTGCATGAATAGTTAGAACACGGATCACACGGCCTTCGGGCACGGATCGACACGGGATTTTCTCTGTTGCTTGAATTAGTAGCCCTAAAATAGTCTTTGAAAAACTGAAAAATATCCATCGAAATCCGTGGCATCTGTGTCATCCGTGTGCCATACACTTACTTCCCGTTCGAAAATACACAATAATCAGAGCTCGCCTATAATTTTATAAGACGTCTCTTCCTTTCACAACTCTTATGCATGATTGGGAGAAATTAATTTTGAAAACACCGAGCAGTCGTTGGTTCTTCGTGGTTCATTGTGAACTTCGTGCTCCATGTCTTTTATTCCAAAACACGCCGCAAATAGTTTCTATGCCCAAGACGAGAGCCAAGGTGAGCTAACAGTCGCACCGTTTCGCAGGTATCCAACCTTCCCGGTATGATGGTATCATATCGATTTCAGTACGCCTTTTTCCGGTTTTAGCACAACAAATTCATGCTTGCCGAATTTCCCTTCTTTCGATGCAACCATTCTGTAGAAGAGCCAGTTTAA
>DASQJI010000870.1:0-4949 GCA_035631175.1 Parafilimonas sp. | reverse complement strand
GTATTTCTTGATATAACTGCAACGCACGAAAAAAGAAAAACGCTGACAGAGCTTGTGACGAGAGTTGCGGAGCGCATCAATATTCCGTTTACGGTCGGTGGCGGCATCAGCAGTTCAGACGATGTAAAGGCGTTGCTCGATGCAGGTGCTGATAAGATTTCCGTGAACACTGCGGCTGTAAAAAACCCAGGCCTGATCGAAGAGCTGGCGGCACAATTTGGAAGTCAATGCATCGTTTTGGCCGTTGATGCAAAACTCGAAAACAACACTTGGTTTGTCTATCTAAACGGCGGACGAATTCCGACTGACCTCCCGGCAATCGACTGGATCAAAAGGGCCATAGAGGCAGGCGCAGGAGAGATCCTGCTTACCTCCATCGATCACGATGGGACAAAACAGGGCTTTGCAAACGAGTTGATCAAAGAAGTTGAATCATTCTCATCTGTACCCGTTATTGCCAGTGGTGGGGCCGGAACGATGCAGCACTTCGCAGATGTTTTTGAAGCGGGCGCAGATGCGGCGTTGGCCGCCAGTTTGTTTCATTTCAAAGAAATGGATATAATCGATCTGAAAAGATTTTTAAAAACAAAGAATATTCATGTGAGGTTATGAGACCAGATTTTGACAAATATGCCGATAAGCTTGTTCCGGCGATCATCCAGGATGCGGCCACATCTACGGTTCTGATGCTTGGTTATATGAATGATGAAGCTTACGATAGAACAATCGCCAATAATAAAGTCACGTTTTATAGTCGCTCGAAAAACAGGTTATGGGAAAAAGGTGAAACTTCAGGAAATTATCTCTTTGTGAAAGAGATCTTATTGGATTGCGACCACGACTGCCTTTTAATTAAAGCGGAACCGGCGGGTCCTGTTTGCCATACCGGCGCCGATACGTGCTTTAATGAAACAAATCAAGGCAACTTCCTCACTTACCTGCAAAAAGTGATCGAGCAACGAAAGGCAGGCAATGATCCGAAATCCCATGTAAGCTCTTTATTCAAAAAAGGAATCAACAAGATCGCGCAGAAAGTAGGGGAAGAGGCGGTTGAACTGGTGATCGAAGCAAAAGATGAAAACGACGAACTTTTTAAAAACGAAGCTGCTGACCTGTTGTTCCATTACCTCATTTTGTTACGCGCAAAAGGCTTTTGGCTCGCAGATATTGAAGACGTTTTGAAACAACGACATAAAAAATAATCTTAAAGCTGTTCCCCGGCACCCCGGTCCATATAGATCATTGCCTCATTTCCGCGTACATTTGCCGGTGATGATCCAAACGTTGGACATATTACAAGCTGCGCATTCAAACACCATTGATTCCAGGATATCATTGCTCGGGATGAAAGAGCACTACATTCCCGGTTCGGCGCGCTATGTGATGCGCAGGTACGAAATGCCGGCGTCGTGGAATGCGGAAGATAAAGGGATGTTGGTTTATCACTTTAATAAAACCAACCCGGAGGAAAATTTCTTTGAACTCCGTTTCTGCATTTCCGGTAATAAGTATTGTTCAGAGGAAAATTGCGGGATCTGCAAAGAAATGCCCGGGGATACGTGCAAAACCCACGATTCACTCGATGTTTTTTCATTTCATTTCACCTCCACGTTTCTTTACCAGTTTGTTCATAATGTAAAACTTACGGATCGCAAAGACGAAGTGCTTGCATTTAAACATCCTTTTTCATTCCATAAAATATTCCCGGTTTGCAGCCGGAAACGAATGGTGCTTGACGCGCTGTTGAATCACGGCTATGGTGGCGCCACCGAAAATATTTACACCAACGCAAAAGTGCATGAACTGCTGTTGTACAGTATTGAATGCTTGATCGATGAAAAAGTCGACGGCTTTGCGTGTAAATTTTTGGCCGATGAATCCGGCCGCGACCGCATCTACCAGGCGCGCGAGATCTTACTGGAAAACATCGGTAGCCCTATTACCATAAAAGCACTTAGCCGTAAGGTCGCGATGAATGAGTGCTATTTGAAGAAAGGATTTAAAGAAATATTCGGGACCACCATCTTTGATTTCTACCAGCAGCAAAGGATGGAGCATGCAAAATATCTTTTGTACGAAAAAAACCTAAGCGTAACCGATGTCTCAGATATACTAGGTTATTCCTCCATCTCTCACTTTTCTGCAGCGTTCAAGAAACACACAGGTTTGAAACCGTGTGAATTACTTCGATAAAAAATCGTTTGAAGTTTGAGGTTTGATGTTGTCAGCAATTCAAGGTTTGTGTCTAAAAGGTGTAGTATCGTCCTAACCGGTGAAAGTCACCCCCGCGGTTTTTCGCTAACAAATCTTCAATCGCATCCATTCTTAATTATTTCAACTTAAATGGCGGCGGTGTCATCGTCTTTACGCAATCGTAGTTTACACTACTAAACGGATTATTCAAAAAATCAACGGCAATGTGGTCGAAGCAATCGATATTGTTCAGCCCGTCGAAAATGTGGGACATCTCAGGAATGGTCACCAGCGTGCTGTGTGGCAGATGGCTTGCAATCTCCGCCGCCATCCATGTCGGCGTAACGGGGTCATAGCTGCCTGAAAAGATCAACGTAGGAATTTCAGAATGAATTGTGTCGAGGAAGTTACCGGGGATCTCTCCCTGCACCCAGTTTTTGCATGCGGCCTTTTGCTGATCGATGCGGTATGAGCCCATGAATGTATGGTGAGTTAGCGAATCGAGTCCTTTCTTTTTAGGGCTTTTAATAAATGGAACATCTTCAGCGCATGTAACGCACAAATAGAGTCCTTCAGCAATGAACTTGCTTGTATCACTTCCCTGCGGATAATACGATAGAACAGGTTCGAAATTGTTCAGGTAACATTGATGAATAATATAAGGGATTTGCCTTAAGCCTGCGGGCGAATACATCAGCTGCCTTAACCCTGTTTCAAATCCATCCCAGGAAATTGGAATTTCATGCACAATGTTGAATGAATCGATATGCTTTACAACTACCGATCTGCCAAACCAAGCGTTCATCAGCGTATAAAATTCTTTCTCGAAATCCGGGAACGTTGCATCGCAGTCCGGATCATTTTTACACGCTGCAAACAAACGCTCGAGTGTTTTTTGCGCCGTTACTGCATGGTACATGGGCATCTTGCCATATGTTGGTATGGGCGACCATAACACACATGCCCGTATTGACGCAGGAAACAATTTCATGTAGACAAGCGCGACCCGGGTGCCATAAGATAAACTAAATAATTCGATCTTTTTGTAGCCAAGCCATTGCCGCACATCTTCGAAATCTTTTACAATATTTGTAGTGGTGTACTGTGTGAGGTCGGCGATCTTGGAGAGTTCATCATAGCACTGCTTTACCTTGTCAGGCGGATACATGTCATCAAACTGTTCGTCGAGCGAAGCCTTATATTGCAGCGAATAGCAATTCAAAGGATTTGATTGCCCAGTACCGCGCACATCAACCAAAACAATGTCGTGGTGCTGGTGATACGGATTTTTAGGATCTGCATAAAACCAGACGCTCTTTGTGTCGGCAGCGCCGGGGCCGCCATCAATATCGAATATTGGTGCGAGTAAAGAATCAGAACGGGCAGCAGGAATTACAACTATATTCAAATTAATTGTCCTGCCTTTATTTGTTTGCCGGTTTTCCGGCACCGGGCAAAAGCCGCATAACACAGAATCTGAGATGCCATTCGGTGTGCACCAGTGCAGTTTTTGAAGATCAAATCTTGCAGGAACCTTTTGCGGCAGACATGATGCTTTGATCAGCAAAATAAGCAGGGTGAAGATCGCCTTTTTCATATGCTGATGGAATTAAGCGTTTAATGAAATTGACTGATGTCAAAAGTCAATTCTCAGCTGTCGTTTCCTTACTCCGCCCGGGATGCCTATTCCTTGAAAATGTTTTTATCCCATTTGCGGAGATCGTAATACCTGCTCTTCGGCTCGCCAGTCCATCCATTTATACCTTTTTTCTTCGGCAAATAGTATCCGTGAATATACAGAAGCGGCGGCAAAAATGCGGCGAGGAGGAGCATGGCCACTGCGCGCCCGAAGTAGACCGAAAGTGTTATTATGATGATCAGGGTAAGAATATATTTACCCATCCGCCTCCACTTTGGTGTTCTTTCTTCAAAGTGGCCAAACAAAATATTTCCGGCCGCATAAATTATGCTTACGATGGCCACTTCAAACCAAAGTGTTCCGGTTGACCACATAGCGCAAAGCTTTTGTTATGTTGAAGGTAAAAATAATTAGGCAGTTTCTTGATTTCCGCATGGCGCGCGAAGGCAAACACCCTTGCGAAATTAAGCAAGCATATTGAGTAGTGTGTGATGGCTGTAACGACTGCAAATGCTGACTGAATTCTATCGCTGAATGGCTGCCGGATGCGAAGGGCCTGGTGCGCAGTAAAACGCAGCACCGGAGCGCGAGCGAAGCCCGTAGCAGCCGGGACCGAAGCCGATCAAGAATGCCGAACCCGAAAGCCCCCAAATCGTTTTGAAGTTGTTGGCTCTTTATAATCACGGAAGATCTCAATCCTAAATCCTAAATCCTAATTGCCAATTCCCCATTTCCTTCCTCAGCCGACTGTTCTTATTTTTTCCGGATCCCAGTAAATAACCTTGTTTTGAAAATAACTTTCGTTGCACGCTAAACATGGCCCTGCCGCACGAAAGCCAAACGTCGCGTCTTCTACAACCGGCGCGCCTGTCCTGACGCTGTTGAAAAAATTTAAGAGGTGCTCATAGTGCTCGTTGTAATTTTCCGGGGCAGCATAAGTAATATCTTTTAATGTGGGCGCCTGCTGCTGCGCCGGTGACCACTTTTGATTGTAAGCATCCAGTAATTCTTTTTGCATCGCCTTTGGATAAGTATCAAGAGAATCCCATCCGCCAATACCCGGAGCCTTTGGCATTTTACTTCTTTTAATTGTGAAACTATCGCCATGAAGTTCCAG
>DASQJI010000869.1:0-2119 GCA_035631175.1 Parafilimonas sp. | reverse complement strand
TTCTTTATGCAGGCGGATGCACGGACCGCACCAGTCAGACCCGGAAAAATTCAAAAGGATCAATTTATTTTCTGATCGTGCCTGTGTTTTTGCTGTTTCAAAATCAGTTTGCCAGCTCGTGGCAGAAAATACGAAGGCAGCTATTACTGCCGAATAAATTGAGTTCATAAACATGGATAAAAAATTCCGGGGGAATATTAAGAACGCAACTTATGAAGAGAGATTGTTTTAAAGAGTGACCGGCACTGGAAATGCCGCTCTTTTAGTTTAATCTTAGCAATTTCCGTTGATTAAAGTTAAAACCTTCCAAACGTCATGGGTGCTGCTACAAGGGAATCAGCTATTTACGGATCGAGCTGAGCACAAGTTTCACAAAGTCGTTGAGTTTTCCAGGTTCGAGCCATCTTACAGCTATCACAAGGTCATGTTCATTATCTATCACAATAAAGTTGCCACCAAAACCATCTGCATAATAGATCCTGTTAGAAATATCTTTCAAATGGTTGTCATCATTCGTCCACCACAACAATCCGTACGATCTGTTCGCCGCTGAGGGCTGATGCGCTGCGTTCACCCATTGCTGCGAAATAAGTTGTTGATCTTTCCATCTGCCATTCCTTAAGTAAAGAAGCCCATATCTCGCCTGGTCAAGCGTGCTGATGAACAATCCGCCGCCGAAATGACCTCCGCCGCTTACGGATTGGATCATTGTTCCGTCGACGTTTACGAAAGAATTGTCGTAACCATACCAGCGCCATGTTGTCGATGCGCCGATCGGGTCCATGATCTTTTCTTTTAAAACAACGGGAAGAGCTTTTCGCCAAACCTGCAATAAAGAAAATGCAAGCAGGTTTACGCGTACATCATTGTATTCAAATTGTGTTCCCGGTTCAACAAGTTTTCGGTTTCTCCAATCATCAATGTTGCCTTCTTTCGGAGGACGATCAGCCCAGTCGCAAATATCAAAAAGACATCCGGACCAATCGGATGATTGCGTCAGCAAATGCCTCCACGTGATCTTCTTATTGTGATCTCCTTCAAACTTATCGTCCCACACATATTTGTTCACAGGATCATCAATACTTCTGATCAGACGCTGATCAACCGCGAGGCCAGCAATTGAAGACAAGTAACTTTTCGTAACGCTGAACGTCATGTCCACACGCTCCACATCTCCCCATTGCGCGACGATGTAACCATTCTTCAAAATAATTCCTGCAGATTTTCCGCGCGGTTTTGTTGGTCCGAGGATCCTGTAGTTTGGTTCGTTTGCATACGCCTTCAAATCGGCTATTCGCAGATCGTAGTCTGTCGTGCTTTCATTTTGAATCGCAAATGTTACAGCACTGTCAAGTAGCCGAGCATTCATGTTTACCTCGCCTGGTTCTTTGGTTTGCCAAACGGAGTCGGGGAAGTAAAGTTGCTGGCAGAGAACGAGTGCTGCATTTGCGTGGAAAAAAAAGAACAACAGCAGTTTGATATGAATCGTCTTTCTCATCGTAATGTGTTTAACAGGAAAAAGTTTGCGGGATCCGTCTGACGCTTTCGAAGCGTCTGACCGATTTAAAACACCTCGCCCGTCGGTTCGTCTCTTCAAGCTTTATCAAATTGAGAAAGATTCAACTTCGGATCTAATCTTTCACCGGAAAAATAAACTTCGTCCCACGTCATCTCCCTTTTCGTCGTTGCTGATTCTCGTCCCAGTATTGCGGTAAGTGTTGACTCCGCTCCTGACCGCGTCTCATTCAGGTAATTACCTGTTTCTATGCTGTTGATAAAGGCCTGCTCTTTATTCGCATCAGCATCATGCAGCGATGAATTGAAAACACCGGACGCTTGTTGTTGCGGTGTGAGTTCAGCATCCGTTCTTGCAATACCTGAATCCCATTTGTTGTCGCCAATAATAAACACACCGCCGCTATAGTGCGCTTCAGCGCTGCCCTTTGTACCAATGAACCTGCAACACACGTCTCCGAACTGCGGTCCTACTTTGGCTGTGTGTATGCTAACATCAACGTTGTTTGGGTATTGATAGATCACCTGGAAATTGCTGAATGCATCACCAAAGTTCGGACGCCCGGTGGCGTTGCCTCTTCCGGTCGCAGTGAGCGGAGTTCCC
>DASQJI010000868.1:0-3202 GCA_035631175.1 Parafilimonas sp. | reverse complement strand
TGCCATTTGCCTTTAAAGCACTGTCATACGCCGGCCAGCCTTTGTTGACATTTGAGTCGAGCCCCGCATAGTGAAGCAGCAGCGGAGCTTGAATGTTAGGAACATCTTCGGAAGCTGGTTGTCCTCCGTAAAAAGGCACAGCAGCCGCAAGATCGGGAATGCGTACGGCCATCATATTCGCGATCCATCCGCCAAAGCAAAATCCAACAACACCTACTTTTCCGTTGCACTCTTTCCTGTTTTTGAGATATTGATATCCCGCTGTAAAGTCTTCCAGCATTTCGTTCCTGTCACGTTTGCTTTGCAGTTCACGCCCGGCGTCATCATTACCCGGATAGCCTCCTAACGGGGTCAATGCATCCGGCGCAAGTGAAATAAATCCGGCAAGTGCAGCACGCCGTGCAACGTCTTCAATATGCGGATTCAAGCCGCGATTTTCATGAACGACTACAATGCCACCAAGCTTTTCTTTTGCATCTGACGGCATTGACAACAAGGCCTTGATGTTTCCACCGCCCTTTGAAGAATCGTAATTGATATACTCCGATTTCAAACGTGGATCGTCGTTCTTAATTTGAATCGCGTCTTTGTAATCCGGCATAAGAAAACTCATCAGCGAAGCAACGGTGAGTCCACCCACAGCATACAGCGACAGTTTCTCTACAAAGTCTCGCCGGCTTACGCGACTATGCGCATAGTCATCATATAGATCAAACACTTCCTGCTTGATATCGTCTTTTGTGATCTGCTCTGTCATATAAGTCGCTTTGTGGCATAAAAATAGCAATTCCGAAAGACAACAGTGGTAAGAGCAAACAGAAAAACCCGACCGCAACTTTGTGCGGGCGGCATTTAGACGACACGTATTTTGTAAGACAGTTGACAGGTTAATTAGCCGATCGTCGTTCAGTACCGGCGTCTGTAAGCGTGAATCTATTTGCTCACCCCATCATTTCGAAAAACTATTTTTCACCTCGATCTCTCCATTACAAAAATTCAAAATTTGTATTTGCTGTTCGTTTTCAATAGTGATAACGTACACAGTATTTTTTCCTTCAGAAACGTTCACCTCATCAGCGTGCGCAATCGAGTAGTCAGCATATAATCGTTTGATAACTGATCTTACATCACGTGGCAGTCGATTTTCAGAATACCGCTTTACGGACGAAACCCAGTTTCCGCTTTTGCCATACACGACGATGACATCAATTGAGTCGACACTGAACCGGGCAACGTAATCATTATGTGACGTTATTTGCCACATCGCGTCAGTCGCTTCCATTTTATATCGTCGGATAAAATCTCTTACCGCGTTTAAATTTATATCATTCAATCGGGGCTTGCTTTTCAAGGAGAACGACGGCATGTAAAAATTGGAACGACTGTGAATTTGATCGTAGCCAGTCACCACGTGAAAATTGCCGGCGGGTATTTGCGCAGTAACAGCATCAAAAACAAATACTGAAATTAATGCCAACGCGCCGGTTAGCTTCTGATTCATAGTTTTCTTTTTTCATTTTTGGCAGCAACGAGCCTTCAGGCAACTGCAATTGCTGGTTTCATTTAGCACCTCTTGCGATAGTCTCTGTGAGCTTAATTTTTCTGCGGCGTGGATCTCTAAGGGCAGGATCTATACAAAATTTCCGATGTCGTTAAGTTGTCAAAATTTGCTCAGGGATGCGATAACTCAAAAACAAACTACATAAGGGGTAGTTCATGCTCATGAACGGCTTTTTTGAGAGCAGCCGCATTGGTTTTTTATTCACGGGCGCTCATTCAGTGGTAAGGTTGCGTCTCAGGTACAATCACTTTTAAAGAGCTTGAGCACCTTTAAAATCGAGGCGAAAAATTTCAGCCCCAATTTTTTCCTGCCCGGCAGCTAAAAGAACCTGTTTGGCAACCTCTGTTAGCATAAGTGGTCTTTCGTTTTTAGTTTGGTGTTTTATAAACCTACAAATAACATCACTATGCGAAACAAACTTTTGGTTGCTGCATGTCTCTTGTTCACCCTTGCGATCCTTAATGCATGCAACAAGGATGATGAGAATGCAAGTCCGACGATTACCAATTTCTCCGGCACTTTATCCGGCGCAAATGAAACGCCAGCCAATGCCTCCACAGCCACGGGAACCGCAAATTTTTCTTATAACAGCAGCACGCGGATATTAAGCGGCACAGTGACTTACAGCGGTATGACGGCCATTGCTGCACATATTCATAAAGGTGAGGTTGGCGTTCCGGGCGACGTTGTTTTTGCGCTCGGTGAAAGCCCCTTGACCTCGCCGATCAATTTCACTTCGCCTCCTTTAGACGCAACACAAGAGGCCGACCTGATGAATAATCTTTATTACGTAAACATACACAGCGACGCTTTTCCCGGCGGAGAGATCAGGGCTCAGCTAACGAAACAATAAAGCCTGCCGCCGATAATGTTGAGAGTTCCAGTTTTTGTGCTGTGTGGAGCGCCCCGTTTTCGGGGCGCTTAACTTATGGAAATAACCTTACGGGCAACCATGTTTTTGAATCCTTATCATACATTTCGGTCGCGTGCTTATCCGGAAAAAGTTTGTAGTTGAATTTACTGAACCCGCTCGCTATGTATCCAGGATAATACCAGGCCTTGCCCATTTTTATTGCATGCTCCGCTTTGATCAGCATCAGGTATTTACCTAAACTATATTTCTTGTATGAGGGATCATAAAAGTTCAGGATACCCGCAATGCTGGTTTCGCCGTTGTCGAAAATGCCGGCAGCTATCAATTGACCATGATCTCTTATTTGGATCAAATACGTGTCGTAGATATTTTGATTGATGCCCAGGAACAAATATTCTTCCACTGACTGAGGCGGGGTAAAATCAACGGCGGTCCGGTATAATGTAAAGAGATCTTCCAGCTCGGAGTTTATACTTAACGGTTGAATGGTGACCGTAAAGTTTTTATTTAGAACGAATAATTTTTTCTGGGTTTTCCCATACTTCAACCGGCGCAGATCGATACGCAACCAGTACACTGCATACACGCTATCGTTTAGAGGAACTACATCTGTTGTAAAGATGGTTTGACCCATGCGAAACCATCCTCTGCTTAAATATTCATCAAGTTGCCGGCCGGTAAGGTTTTCGGGGAAATGTATATCATCTATCATCTTGCATAAACTTCATTGCGCTTGCAGCTAATCAAATTTATGAATGTTTTATTCA
>DASQJI010000867.1:0-6029 GCA_035631175.1 Parafilimonas sp. | reverse complement strand
ACATAAAGCTGGATAATCCCTTTGCTGTCCTGTATCTTGACAAAAAAAACTTTGCCTTTGTCATTCAGGCTCATGATCCTGCCAGCCACGCAAACGTTGCTGAGCTGGTCCTTCGTTTCCTCACTATAAATGTTTTTTATCTCTGACGAATAATGTGTGACCGGGAACAGCGCTGCCGGGTATGGATCTATCTTCAGCGCTCTCAGTTTCTCCAGTTTACTTCGCCGAATTATTTCCTGCTCCGATAAATTATAACCCATTACAATTTACGATTTACGATTTGCGATTTACGATTTACAATTGCAGATTTCAGATTGCAGATTTGCTTGAAACTTAACACCAACTCTGAATTCAAGCTCAAACCTCAAACTTCAAACCTCAAACTTCAAACTATTAAGGTGCGCAAATATAAGCAATACAAAAAGCCGCATCCCGGTGAATAACAAATCCGCTTATCTTAGAGCAAAATCGATTCGTGATGAATTTCTTTATCGATCCAGATATCGCAAAAGCCAGAACAATAGACACAGATTTTTATACTGATCCGAAGTTTTATGAGGAAGCTAAAGAAAAAATTTTTGCACGATCCTGGCAATTTGTTGGGGACGCTGATAAGTTGAGGCATGTCGGCGACGCGATCCCATTTGTCCTCCTGGAAAACTACCTGGACGAACCGCTATTGATTACAAAAGACAAGGATAACAATATTCACTGCCTGAGCAATGTGTGCACCCACCGGGGCAACCTGGTCGTGTATGAGCCCTGCAAGCTAAACCAGCTGAAATGCCGGTATCATGGACGTTTGTTTTCGCTCGACGGAACGTTTATTTCGATGCCGGAATTCAAAGAGGTCGAAAATTTTCCCACCGCCGATGATGATCTTCACCACTTGCCGCTATTTAAGTGGGGTCAATTGCTATTCACGAGCTTGCATCCGGAAGCAGATGCCGAATTGTTCCTGGGTGAAATGATGCAGCGCATGAATTGGTTCCCGATTGACGAACTCGAATTCAGAGCTGAGCTGTCGAAAGATTACTTCGTAGATGCGAACTGGGCGTTGTATTGTGAAAATTATCTTGAGGGTTTTCATATACCTTTTGTGCATGCAGGTTTGAACCAGGTGCTCGACTTCGGGGAATACACGACCGAGATCTTAAAATATTCGAACCTGCAAATTGGCGTCGGGAAAAAAGGAGATGTTTGTTTTGAACTGCCTTCCACTTCGCCTGATTTTGGAAAAGATATCGCTGCCTATTACTTCTGGGCCTTTCCAAACATGATGTTCAATTTTTATCCCTGGGGTTTATCGATAAATATTGTAGAGCCGCTTGACGTAGGCAAATGCCGGGTGCGTTTTCTTACTTACGTGAGCGATGACAGCAAATTGAACCGTGGCGCCGGCAGCGGTCTGCATACCGTGGAACTGGAGGACGAAGAAGTTGTACAAAATGTGCAAAAGGGAATTCGTTCACGGTTTTATAAACATGGAAGATACTCGGTGAAACGGGAACAGGGTACGCACCATTTTCATTCGCTGATCTCGGACTTTATGAAATAGATCTTACGATTAAAGAAATTGACAAGTCCCGTCTCTGGTACATTGAAATAAAAAATCCCGCGAATCAACGTGCTGCCGTTTCGCGGGATGAAAAGGAGATTAGTAAAAATTTCGCCGAAACAGGTTACGACAATACAACTATGAGCGCATAAATTACGCCCGGTATCCAGAATAAGAGCGTCAGCAATATGCTTAACCAAAACTTTCCATTTATCGTCCCTTCGTGAAGATATACAGCCAGCGGAGGAAGCAGGATCGCCAGGATCACCAGCAAAACCGTATTAGTGCTCGGCTCTGCCTTTCCAGCGCGCTTGTCAGCCTTGTACTGTTTTAATGTCTTCTTCGCTTCCGAGACCCTCTGCTTCCTGTCATGCCGGGAAAGTGACTTAAATTCCATCATGGCCTTATCGAATTGTTCCCTGGTTAATGAAGCAGCTGAATCCCTGGTGGGAACTGAAGATTCATCGCTTGCGGGCGGTGCAATAGTCATTGCAAAGGAAGGCACCAGTACGGCACTGAATACGATTGACAACAGGAGGTGTGATAAAGTCTTTTTCATGTACTAGATTTTTGTGGTTTGAGATAAAGTGTTTTGCATAGTTAATAGTGTTCCTATTTCACCCGAAATTACTTAATGTCGCGCGAAAGAATGGCAAATTTCCGGTTACAATTTTCAATTCAACTAATCAGAATTCGTATCCCTGGCCAGCTTTTCAAATTTTCCTTTTTCAACAATTTGATTGAGTTTAGACTGTCTCTATTTCAAGCCATGAAAGCTGCCTCCTTCAAAACCTATCGCTCGTTCTCTTTTACGTCATGCACTGTTTCCTTGCCGGACAGGTACATCTGGAACCCAAAATGCAAATTTAGATCACTTGTAGTGGTCGTATTTCCGAAACCTACATTCAAATCGAATTTCAGGAGCGACTCGAGTGCAATGTTATGCGTTATAAAATACGCATAGCCGGGCCCAAATCCGAGACCTAATCCATTTGTTGAGTTTCCGTCTTTTATGTTTTCGCCCTGGAATCCTGCGTTTGCCTCAAGAAACCAGTTACCACGTTTCAGCATGTTTACATTTTGATCGACGATATAGTACCGGCCAAGAACGCCTACACCGTAATCTGTATTCGTGTAGTCTTTTGACGTTATAATGCCAAAATTGACGTAGGCACCGATTGCCAGGTTGTTTTTGATGAGCCACTGCGCCGAGGGCGTTAAACTAATACTGGTAACCGACCCCTTGTTTAGCCCGAAATTTAGGTTAGCGAGATCAGCGCCCACAATAACGTTGCCTCGCTCGAGCTGGGCAGTTGCTCTTTCAATGCAGAAAAGGCATAGTAATGCAAATAGCGTAATTGTTTTCTTCATGATTTGTAAGTTTAGCTATTAAATCAATTGCCGTTCAAAAAGACATGTTTCACCGTTGATCAGGTACCTGATCACTTGACGAACTCGCAAGTGCATACAAAAATACATTTCCACTAATCAAACAGGTTCGTAAGATCGTCCTCAAGCAAATTCAGATTCACGGCATCCTGCCCTGCAATGCCTTCCACCGAACCCGCGATCTGCGCTGCACTCAGGAGAACCTTCTCAAGTTGTTTTTCTCTTGCCTTCCATAATTTTTCCATCGCATCCCGTTCGCGTTGAATATTAATTTTAAGACTTAGAAATCCTTCACGGATCGACTTCCATTGCTCGCTAAATTCCTGGCCGGTTAAATAATCATAAAGCATGTGCATTTTATCCCCTTTACCTTCCTGGCTTTTCGTTAATGCAAACACTTTCAAAATGCTATTTCTTAAAACGGTGGCAAGGCTTCTCACCTCGTGGAACGAGCAGATGTAAACGCCATCTCTTTCACCAAACCGCTCCATGTCCCTCGGCAAAGTTTGCGTCACTATTACCGCAATGTCAGCACCCTGGCTCCGCATATCGGCCTTTAATTTATCTATCCAGTCAATCGAAAAATTTGCCGTACGCTTGCTCTCGTAAATTATCTTGCCGCATTCATTACCGAAAGGATTGCAAATTGTTTGGATACAATCTGCACCCCGCACACCCTTTCCCACAGGAGTAATCTTATCATGTGGAAAAGTGCTTTGCAGAATCGTTTCCAGCAATACTTCCTGCACCTCACCCTGCAACTGCATACTTCCCTGCTCCGCTTTCCGCTTCATCTCGTCGATCAACCTTTCCTGGTCTTTCATCTTTTTTTCCGATTCGGCAAGCCGCAGTTGAAACTCGGTCAACCTTTGCTGATTTTTTTGTTCTTCGAGGCGGCGCACATCTTCTGAAATGCGATTGCGTTCGTCGAGTAATTTCTTTTGCATTTCGATCTCGAGTTCTGCCTCTTTATTTTTGAATTGTTGTTCTTTCTGTAAGAACTCAAGTTCTTTCCTGCGGGCCTCTTTCAATTTTTCCTCACTGTCGGCAGCGGACCGCTGCAGCATTTTTAACTGGTTGTCAAAATCAGCAGCCAGCGATCTTCGTATAGAGTTCTCAAGGTCAGCCTGTAGTTTTTTTCTTTCTTCGGCAAGCCGCATACTCACTTCTTCATCTTTTGTTTGAAGTTGTTTGTGGAACTCGAATTCTTTTTGCTTATAGGTTTCTTCCTTCTTTTGCAGCCAGTCCCTCATTTGTTGTCTTAATTCTTTCTGCACTTCTTCACGAATTGCCTCTGTCGGCTCAAACTCGGTCCGGCACGAAGGGCAAACGATCACGGTCTTCGTCATGACATTCTTTTTTACAAGATAGAGCTAAATAAATAATTTTTTTGTAATGACATTCCAGCTCATGAAAGTCTCTGCTTGCGCGTCTTTCGGCAGCAGCCATGCAAAGGTGAGCGGCATTACGTTTATGGTGCCACTTTCCCGCATCAAATCTTTTTCAATAAAATGTATCTTCACCCATAAACTTGAAACTACATGCAAAGAAGAAAATTTTTAAAGAGTACCTCCGCCGCCGGAGTCACTTTGACATCTCTTTTTACTGTAACTACTTCAACGTATGCCAAAAATAAAATTCAAGATACACCTCCCGATACTTTTGAATTAAATGAAGCAACCATCGATATGCTTCAACAGTATATGCAGTCGGGGAAATATACTTCACGCACTATAACGGACCTGTACTTAACACGCATCGCTGCCATCGATAAAAGCGGACCGAAACTGAACGGGGTTATTGAACTAAATCCGGATGCACTTAGTATTGCCGACGCGATGGATGCAGAAAGAAAAGCCGGAAAACTGCGCGGACCTATGCACGGGATCCCAGTGCTGATAAAGGACAATATCAATACGGGCGATAAGATGATGACGACGGCCGGCGCAAGTGCCCTCCAGGGAAATCATGCCTCAAAGGACGCATTCATCATAAAACAATTGCGGGCATCAGGCGCTGTGCTGTTAGGCAAAACGAACTTGAGCGAATGGGCCAACTTCCGTTCCACGCATTCAACCAGTGGCTGGAGCAGCCGCGGAGGGCAAACGCGCAATCCATACATACTCGACCGAAATACGTCGGGTTCAAGTTCCGGGTCGGGCGCTGCTGCGGCGGCGAATCTCTGTGCAGTAGCGATCGGTACGGAAACAGATGGTTCCGTTGTATCGCCTGCGTCGGTAAACGGGCTTGTCGGAATTAAACCAACGGTGGGATTGTTAAGCCGTAGCGGAATTATTCCAATTTCTGCGACGCAGGACACAGCCGGTCCGATGACGAGGACAGTAAAAGACGCGGCAATATTATTGGGCGCTTTGACCGGCGCGGATGATGATGACGCTGTGACAAATAATAGTAAAGGAAAGTCCTTCACAGATTACACCACGTACCTTGATGCGAATGGTTTACATGGCAAACGCATCGGAGTAGAGAAAGGCTTTCTCGACGGTGTTAAGCAGATCGTAGATGTGTATAAAGAAGCGATCGACCTTTTGAAAAGCAAGGGTGCAACGATCGTAGAAATAGAATTGCAAAAGGCGTTAAGCGATATGGGCAACGCAGAATTTCTTGTACTGCAATATGAGTTTAAAGACGGAGTAAATCGCTACCTGGCATCTGCAAATGCGAAAGTAAAAACACTCAAAGATGTGATTGAATACAACAAACAAAATGAAGCAGCTGCCATGCCCTTTTTTAAACAGGAAATATTAGAAATGTGCGAGGCAAAAGGAGATTTGAATAGCAGCGAATACAAAGAAGCTCTCAGCAAAACACTGCGAACACGTTTGATAATCGACGATATAATTGCCGATAATAAACTTGATGCTATTTGCGGCGTAACAAATGGACTATCGTGGTGCATTGATCTTATTAACGGGGATTATGACACCGGATTTTCTTATTCAACGCCGGCGGCAATGGCCGGCTATCCGCACATAACGGTTCCCATGGGCCTCGTGCACGGATTGCCCATCGGTTTATCATTTGTTGGAACGGCATACGCCGAGCCGCAGTTACTGACTCT
>DASQJI010000866.1:0-2017 GCA_035631175.1 Parafilimonas sp. | reverse complement strand
ACTATTGACGAGCTTTTCAATCTCGCTTCGCAAAAACAATTTTATATCGAGCAGCACCTGGTCATTGCGACTTCGTGCAGAATGAATTTTTTTTCCAACGTCGCCGAGTTTTTCGGTGAGGAGAAATTCGATCTGCGAATGGATGTCTTCGATGTTTTTGTCAATGGTGAAGCCCCCAACCTCTAAAGGGGAGTCATGTGGTTGCGTTCTTTTGTAAATTTCTCTCAATTCTTGTACGAGCGCATTTGCTTCTTCGTTAGTAAGCAATCCAACTGAAGCGAGCATTTTTGCATGCGCGATGTTGCCGATTATATCGAACGGTGCAAGCAGCAAATCAAACTCACGGTCGTTGCCGACGGTGAATTTTTCCACTTCGCGAAGCGACGTTGTATGTTTTTGCCAAAGTTTCATGTGAGTTGCCAGTTGCCGGTTACCAGTCGCCGGTACATTCGGTTATTGTAAATTATCTTCGACCCATTGAAGAAACTTATTTATCTTTTTACTTAACGAATCGTAACTTTTCCGCAGGGCAGTGTATTTCTCCAGATCTCTTAAAGATTCAGTTTCAAATAAGAAATCAAGATGCTCGATTGTTTCATCACATTCCGAAAGAGCGTATATAAGATGTCTTATATAATCACCTTTATACCGTCGCCTTCCGTACCCTTCAACAATTGCCGCAGTTACGGATTTTGATGAGCGCCTTATTTGACCACCCTCCTCGTACATTTCAAACTTCGGGAGCGATAAGCTTACCCGGTGTATTTCTATCGCAAGCCGTTTAGACTCTTTGTAAATTTCTAGATCCCGATAACTTTTCATAAATCATGGTTTAAGGTTAAATAACAAAACCGGCAACTGGCTACCGGTAGCCGGCGACTAAAATTACGCTGTTCAACAACTCTATGTACATTTCAATTCCTTCAGCTATTTCGTTTACGGAAATAAACTCATCTGCCGTATGACTTCTCGCGCTGTCGCCCGGACCGATCTTCAACGCAGGGAACGGCATCAGCGCTTTGTCGCTTGTTGTTGGTGAACCATAATAACATTTACCCAACCTTATACCTGCCTGCACAAGAGGATGGTCCAACGCAATATTTGTCGATCGAAGACGCATGCTGCGCGGTATCACATCACACTCAACATTTTTCCTGATTATTTCAAGCAATTCTTCAAAATCGTATAATTCATTTACGCGCACATCTACTGTGAACCTGCATTCGTGCGGCACAACATTATGCTGCGAGCCCGCATTGATGATGGTTACGCTCATCTTCACCGGGCCGAGGAGTTTGGATACCTTGTCAAACTTGTAACTGCTGAACCAGGCAATATCCCGGATCGCTTTATAGATCGCGTTCACACCTTCTTCGCGCGCGGCGTGGCCGGCTTTTCCGTGCGCGATGCAGTCAAGCACAAGCAAACCTTTTTCTGCAATGGCCATATTCATTTGTGTAGGTTCGCCAACAATTGCACTCCATCCTTCAAAACTGTGGAGATTTGTTTCGGAAATGAATTGCGGATCATCCAACAGCGCTTCTACACCATTGGTACCAGAGATTTCTTCTTCTGCAGTAGCAGCAAGCACAAGATTATATTTCAGATCCGGCTGATCATAAAAATAAACGAACGCCGCGATCAGCGAAACCAAACCTCCGCCGGCATCATTGCTGCCGAGGCCAAATAATTTTCCATCTTTCTCAAGAGGTAAAAATGGATCCTGTGTGTACGCTTTATTTGGCCTTACCGTATCGTGATGAGAGTTTAAAAAAATGGTCGGCTTCTCTTTATCGAAAAATTTATTTTTTGCCCAAACGTTGTTGAGCAAGCGTGCCGACTCGATATTTCTTGCTTGCAGAAAAGTTTCAATGAGGCCCGCAGTTTTGTCTTCCTCTTTTGAAAATGACGGCGTGGCGATCAGCCTTTTTAATAACTGCAACGCATCATTATGTAGTTCGTCAATTCTCATTAGTTAGTTATCAGCGTGCCGGAGACGTGCGCGCCAGTGTTTTGA
>DASQJI010000865.1:0-2207 GCA_035631175.1 Parafilimonas sp. | reverse complement strand
TATACATATCCGTCGGGCGCGGGAGCGCCTGCCCATTTTGTGTTTACCAAAAGACCTGCCCCCATGTTTCCTTCGCCAAGTGTTTTGTTGTTGATATGTAACGAGGTTTCAATTTGCCTTTGCCCGTTAAACGGAGGGCTTCCTTTCGGAATGGCAATGATCGAAACACCCGGCTCAGTAAAATCAAAAACACCGGCGCCGGTCCTCTCTACTTTATATCCGAAAATATAAAGTGTGTTATTCATTTCCCGATTCACAAAACCATCGCCAAGCCAAAACAGTTGCGGCTTTCCCTCGGTTGACGTCTGCGGAACAAAAAATGTTTCCGGCTTTCCATCAGCAGATCGTTTGTAATAAAAATGAATTTTTGAAAGAACAGGTTCATTGCCTTTTATGATGGCAACAGTGTTATTCACCATTGTATTTCCCGGTAATGGTTTGCCGTCTTGTACTTCGCCAATATACGTGTCGCTGAAGAGGAGAAGCGTCGAATCATTTCCCTCATTGTTATTTTTATCTACGCCGCTCAATGGGATAGAGAATATTCCATCAGCCCCAAACCATCCAGACGTTCGTTCGAACAATCGTGTCCATTCCGGCGCTGCCTCTGCAGTGAACTTGAAAGATGATGTCGGCTTCGTTGTGTCCTGCCCAGGAGCAGGAATCGCAATAACAACAGCCAGAAAGTATACAAGGATTTTTTTCATGACAAAAAATTTTGACGCTTATGGACCGGAGTGCGTAAAAATCAATTGTTTTGGCGATCTAAAAAAATATTTTCAGAGTTTGTTTGAACATATGAACAAAACTTCTTTTTCTTTGCACTTTGTCTGAACATATAGACATACTACTTGCCTGATGGATATTATAACGATAGACCATAAAAGTGCTTTGCCGCTTCACATGCAGGTTGAGGAGATGCTCCGGAAAATGATCGAGCAGCCGGAATACCAGAATGGAAAACTGTTGCCAAACGAAGTGCTTATCGCGAACAAGCTTGGAATTTCCCGAAATACCGTACGCCAGGCGGCCAACAAACTTGTTCACGAACGATTGCTCATACGAAAAAAAGGGGTAGGCACTAAAGTCGCGAAAAACAACATCACTACACGGCTCAACAAATGGACCAGCTTCACGCATGAGATGGATGAGAAGGGGGTCGTGTTTAAAAACCATTCACTCAAAGTGAGCCGCGTGTCTCCTGATAAGGACGTAAAACAATTTTTTAATATTGGAGACGATGCGAAAGTCATCAAGCTCGAGAGACTGCGCGGATTGAACAAAGGTCCCGTGGTGTATTTTATTTCTTACTTCCATCCGCGCGTTGGGCTTACGGAAAATGAGGATTTTTCAAAGCCTTTGTATGAAACGCTCGAAAAAGATCATCACGTGACGGTTGCCGTTTCCAAAGAAAGCATCAGCGCAATACTTGCAAACAAGAGGCTGGCGGAAAAGCTCGGTATTGATGAAGGCGATCCCATTTTGTTTCGTAAAAGATTGGTATGCGATCCGGGCGACAGGCCGATCGAATATAATCTTGGTTACTATCGCGCCGACAGCTTTACATATACGATCGATATAGCAAGAGACTGAAGATGAGTAATGAGTGATGAATAATGAGTTTTTGAAACGAATTTTTTCTGACGAATAATCTTGACTAATGAGAAACTATAAACATCTGAACTTACTGCTTGCCGCATTTTTACTTGTCGTGTTCTCGTCTCCGGCATTAGCGCAGACTGAGAAGAAGATAACCGGGACTATCACGAAGCAATCGGGAGAAGCGTTGAGTAATGTGAGCGTGACCATAAAAGGCAGTAGCCATGGAGCGATGTCTGATAGTAAGGGAGAATTCAGCATGACCGTCCCTGAAAATGCAACGCTGGTGATTTCATATGTCGGTTATAAAACAAAAGAAGTTTCTGCGAAAGATCAAACGTCATTGAACATCGTTCTTGAAGAAGAACAAAACGAATTGTCGCAGGTTGTCGTGATCGGCTATGGTACGGTGAAGAAAAGTGATCTCACCGGCTCCGTTTCATCTGTGAAAGAGCAGGATTTAAAAGTTGTGCCTGTTACCTCTTTCGACCAGGCTTTGCAGGGAAGAGCAGCCGGTGTGCAGGTCACAACTTTGTCGGGCAAACCCGGCGCCGAAACTTCCATACGCATCAGAGGAACTACCTCTATCAACGCGGGTAATGAACCAT
>DASQJI010000864.1:0-1852 GCA_035631175.1 Parafilimonas sp. | reverse complement strand
TATTCATTTGCCAGTCGTCTCCGTAAACCGCCCCTTCAGAATTCCCGTTGAATCCCGTGCCCGTTAGCATATATTTTTTATTGGTGATCTTTTGAAGCGATTGAATCGTCGGTCTGCTTTTATTGAGCTGTGACCCACTTGGCGTGAACACGTAATATTGATTTGAATATTGCAGGCTGTATAATATCTGTCCGTTCGGCAGGCACAACATACCGGAATAATAACACGGAACCGGATCGGTAGTATCCCCGCTAGGAGCGTTTATCCGGGTATATGAGTTTGCGATGTAATCGTACACATAATACGATGTAGGTGTCTGGAACACGTTACAGCCATTTGGTTTTGGTGAAGTTGCAAGAAGAATTTTTCCGTCGATCATGAGAGCGCCGGCTGCATCTGGCTGACCCTGGTTGTGTGGCAGATCGGCGGTGGCAGCCCAACTGCCCGGATTGTTGTTGCCTGAAGGTGTGTAGACCGCAGTTTTACCAGTCGCTCCAACCCAATAAGACCTTCCATCCGGAAGCAAAATAGCAGTGCCGGATTCGAAACCGCAACCATCGTACAGATCTGCAGGCAGCATCGCATCTGCAACCCACTTGTTAAGTGAGGGAATAAACCTTTCCGAATTTCTTGTTCCCCTGTCCACCATGAGCCAACTGCCACCGGCCAGTTTCAACCATGTGGATTCGTTATGGATACCAAGACACGATGGTCCGTCTGAATATAGGTTGGTTGCGGGATCATAGATCTTAGTGCCTTTCAAATTTCCCGCGACATACGCCTGCATGATCTTTCCGTCCTCAAAAATTTCAGAATTTGCGTCGCTGATGCGAGTGCCGATGATCCCGGCCATAGTCCAAACATTTGTGAGCGGGTCATACGTTTCGCCGAGGGAATCGCCAGTGCCGTACTCACCACCGCAAACATAAACGCGGCCATCTTTCAATACTTGCGAAGAATAATATAGTCGCGTTTTCTTCATGGGTGCAATTGACGACCAGGTGCCATTTACATAGCTTCCGTTTTTGTTCGGTGTAAGCTTATCGTAAATGTTTCCGATACCGTCTCCACCGCCGCCAAAACTTTTGCATAATACGGAGCCATCCGAAAGTAGCAGCATGCCTCCGCCATTTGTATGCGGCGATACCGTCGCGATCGGCGTCCATATTCCCTGCGCAAATGCAGTACCCTGAAACATGAGAACGACCGCAGTCATGATCGGTAAGAGGAAACTATTTTTGCACCTGGCCTTTTTCTGAGCGAACGATGTTTTTGACTGGTTGAGCGAGCGTAGTTGTGATGTCATTGGTTTTGACTTTACTATTACAAAATGGCCCTTTCATGTTGAGCGCAACATAAACGACCTGGAACTTGAACAATCTTAAGCGGGAAAAAACAAGGCTGCGTAAACGCATGCTATGCCCGACTAGCTGAGCATATGCGGCCTAAGATATAGGAAATATTTTTTACGCGGCTCTCGTTTCAAAATAAAAAAGCTGCACTTTATGCGAAAGCTTGCTTTTGAATATATACCCGATGTAACCGCGGACAGAATTTATTTGAACTGAGAATACAGATCGCCGGTTGCAGAAAACAAATCCATTTTGTTTCTGAGCGTTGTTACTTGCTGCTGCAATTGTTCCATTCGCGCAAGTAAATGAGTGATCGCTTCGATCCCTTCAAGATTTATGTTTAAGTCGTAATGCATCCTGATGAATTTTTCCAGTTGTTGCAACTGGTCTGCAGGAATGAATTGCTGCTGTTCTATGAAAGCAAGCTCTATCAGGCCGTAGTCACTAAGGTGATTGATGAATGATAATTCTATATTGTAATGAAGACAACATTCATTTGC
>DASQJI010000863.1:0-1637 GCA_035631175.1 Parafilimonas sp. | reverse complement strand
GTTTATAAAAGTGATCAATCCATTTGGAGCCAAATCTCTTTCGATACTGAAATGTTTCATTAAAGTATCATCTTTCGTTTCGTCATAAGAATACCACGGACCTGCTGATGCAAAATCGCAGGCGGCGATCGGTGACTTCATTACGCTGAATCCAGCACCGGCGACAGAATCAAATAACGACTGCAATACTTTAGCGCGGTCTTCCACGCGAAGCGCGTTCAGGCAGATCATTCCCGCTTCGTTGAACGTTGCTCCGAATCCTTCAATTTTTTGATAGCGGATTTTGTCATCAACTTTGATAACGGGAAGAGACACGTTTTCACGCCGACTAAAGTGTATGTCTGGTTTTTTTGCAAGCCTGTCTCCGGCTAACGATGACACGTACACAGATACCGAGACTGGTGATGGTTCGTTTGGAACAGAAGAACGGTTCGTATTTTGGGCATGTGCACTTAGGCAACTGATCAATGAAAAGCCAAAACAAACGATCATCAACTTATCATGGCGATATTTCATTAAGTTTTGATGATGTTTTGAATCCAGTTGCTGGTTTCGTCTGTAAGTATCTGCATTACGTTTTGCTTGCCTGCCTTAAACGAATGATCGGCGCCGTCTATCTTCACAAGCGTTGCGGATGAAAGCGATCCACAAACAGATTCAATCAGGTCCCATTTGGCTAATTCATCACGCGTTCCCTGCAAAAAAAGCATTGGGATCGATACGTTCTTCAAATGTTCCGCGCGCTCAATGGAAGGTTTTTTCGGAGGATGAAGCGGAAAGCCATAAAAAATTATGCCCTTAACTTTCGTGTCTGGTAGTGTCGATAAATATTGCGAGCTCATGCGTCCACCGAATGATTTGCCAGAAGCAAAAAGCGGCAATGACGGAAACGTTTCGCTAGCATGCGCAAGACCTACCTCAATAGTTTTATGCGCAACCGGCGGGAAATCGGGTCTTCCTTTTTTGTTTTCAGTAAATGGAAAATTAAATCGCAAAGTAGTGATCCCTCGTTCTGCTAATGATCTCGCAAGTGAGATCATAAACGAATGGTTCATGCCGGCGCCGGCGCCATGCGCAAGCGTCATGACAGCAACATAGTTGTCCGGAATGATGTACTCAGCAGAGACATTACCAATAAATTCGGAAACCTGGAACGTGAAAGATTGCGTTTGCATGCGTTTCCAATTTTCGTTTCAATTTACTGCATTGTTATGAATGGGCACCATCCTGCTACAAAGAGCAACCGCCCATCCTCGGAACGTCATTCCCGTGAAAACGGGAGTCTCCTTCTACGGAGACACAAATTCATTCGGCGAGAAGTAAACACAACCTTGGTGCCCGTTGTGCGCACTTTGTGTTCGTTGTGTTCCAGAGCGGCAGTCGAGCCTTTTAAGTACTAATTTGCAATACTATTCACATGCAACAAGTGCAGGATAATCTTGAGAATATCCATCCAACCCGGAAGAAACCCATCTTCCCGGTACAGGAATCTCTGCGCGTCTATCTAAAAAAATATGCAAGAGAAGTAAAACTGCCTGCCGATTATAGCGATCTCATGCAATTCCGGTATGCCGTTCCCCTGTTCGATAAAACAGGAAAAGACACCAATTGGGAAATTGTAAAGTACGACATGCGTG
>DASQJI010000862.1:0-2245 GCA_035631175.1 Parafilimonas sp. | reverse complement strand
AAACCTGAAATAAGGAATGAGAAAGTGGTTCGTCATTCCGAGTGACTAATCAGCACTACGAAGCCTGAGCGTTCCTAACGAGGAATCTGCAACGCACTCAAATGAGAATAAGAAACCGAAAATAAGGAATGAGAAAGTGGTTCGTCATTCCGAGTGTCTAATCATATCTCTGTAACCCAAACGTTCCTAACGAGGAACCTGCAGGGAACGCGAATGAGAAATAAGAAATGAGAAATAAGAAATGAGGAAGTGGTTCGTCGTTCCGAGTGTCTAATCATATCTACGTAACCCAAACAACCGGATGTATTATTTTCGGGCATTAGAGCATTTTTTGGGTTAGGCCTGGTGGTGGCTGCGGTAACAAATCAGCACTTGTCGTACGAGTGGCCAACGTCCGACAAAACGAAGAAACTATTAGAAGGGAATGTGACAATTGTGTTTTGATATTGCTTTCTTTATCTGTTTTAATGGCCCATTCACTACCGCCTCCTCCATCTCCCTCGCACATTAGCCGCCCCTGCAACTAACCGCGCGCCCTGGCGTCCCCTACGTCCCACGTGTCCCACTAAGTTTCTCTATTTCTGAGAAACACTCCCGCGCATTTCCACCGCCTCCAGTCTTTTTAGAATATCAGTAATCTGTTGCTGTTGCTGCGCAATTAGTTTATCTTTTTCATCATTCATTTTTGAAAGTTCCTGCACAGCTTTTACAAGCGGCACCACAAATTCTGCATAACGCAGGCTGTAAAGATCATTATCGTTCTTGGGTGCATCCACACCGGAAAATTCATAGCCAATTTCTTTAGCTGCTTTTTCTACTTGCTGCGCGACAAACCCGGTTTGTAATAATTTTTCTTTTGCAGCGATCGCTTGTTGGACGCCCGCATCTTTATCGTTGGCATCTTCTTCGTTCGCCGATAACTTTTTTTGCAGGCCGCTTACATCGAGATTGTAAGTAATAGGTTTTAGTTTATTGATAAAGCTCAAACCCGGCACATTCTCTTTTATATTTTTTTTGAACCGGCCGTCTGAAATATTACTCCAGTCAGCATATCCGCCGATGCTTGTTATGGCACTGTTGCCTATGCGCACCTGGTGGCTTGCGGTTATCCGCGAAGTATTGCCGATCGCAGTGCTGTTGGTAAGGCTCGCGGCGGATGCATCTGCATCCCGGCCAATAAATGTATTGTAAGCACCGTTCGTATACAGTGTTCCGGTGCTATATCCCAATGCCGTATTTCCTGTAGCCGCATTATTATTATTCAGGCTGAAATAGCCAATCGCAGTATTATACGAACCGGTCGTATTATATACACCTGATTGAGAACCTAAAAATGTATTGCCGGTAGCTGAACCGGTGGAAGCACCGCTTTTACTGCCGATCATAGTATTATTGGTCGAAGTAACAGCTCGGCCTGCAGAATCGCCTACAAACGTATTGTAGGTGCCGGCGTTGTTCAGGTAACCAGCTTCGTTGCCTATATAAACATTATTGTGGCCTATCGTATTAAAACCGCCCGCCACTTCACCAATCATCACATTAGATATGCCTGATGTATTTCGTGTTCCCGCCTGCACGCCCAGGAATGTATTTGATTGTCCTGTGGTATTATCGTTGCCCGCGCCCTGGCCAACAAACGTGTTGCTGCCTCCTGTCGTGTTGCTGTACCCGGCAGATGTACCGATGAAAGTATTGTACCCACCGGTACTATCGTTAAAGCCCGCATTGGTACCAACGAATGTGTTATTCTGGTTGGTTGATTCGCCGGTGGTGATGAGCGTGTGACCGGCACTCTGGCCAACCAATGTGTTACCTGAATAATAAACGCCGGCGAGCCATGTATAGCCTTCGCGCCAAACAATGCCGCGCATGTAAAGATCTTTCCATCCTTTATTCAAATTGCCAAGACTTCTCAGGTTGTCTTTATCCGGAAGCAGCGGCACATTAACTTTAGTAGGAGCAACGAGGTTTGATAACTGAACATCTGCCTGCGATAACGCCTGCTGCAAGAAAGCCTGCAATAAGATGATACTGATAGAAATGTAAAAGTTCTTTTTCATAGCGTGAAAAGTTTAGTAACTGAAAATAGGAAATTTTATGTGAGGTCTGCTATTAAATTGAAAGCGGTGTTGTTGGTGGCATCGCCATCGGCGATTCACAAAATTTGCAAACTATCCTTGTGCAACAATAGACACTCCCGTAACTAAACGCCCCTGAGTCGCACGTGGCGCCATAGTCCCTTGAT
>DASQJI010000861.1:0-7410 GCA_035631175.1 Parafilimonas sp. | reverse complement strand
AACACAGAGAATAATACAAGCTTTTTCATGTGATTGATTTTTTGTTGTTATAGAAATGTCGTAAATATAAAAATGATTTTGATTATTTCGGGTGAATCAAGAATGTGAACCACATAGAAACATGGAAATTTCACATAGTCTATGTGTTGTGCCTATTGTGCTCTATGTCCTATGTGGTTCAAAATATCAGCTTCGATCAACTTTCAGGTTCAGCACCAGCTGTGCAAAAACAAGAAGTGAGACAGAAACCCTCTGTGAAACTTAGTGCCTTGGGGTCTTGGTGGTTTTTGATCTTTCGAAACGCTAAGGCTTTACTACACGGAGACGAACTGCAGCATACTTTTTGACTTTTGACTTACTCATTACTGCTCACTCATTCAAAACAAATTGCTGATGCCTCTCCGGAACATAAACTTCCCTCAATCCTTTCTGCATCAGCTTTTCCCGAAAATCCTGCTGCACGTCATATTCTCCATGCACGATAAATGTCTTTTTCACAGCATTTACTTTTTGGCAATCCAGAAAATGCAACAGGTCTTTATAATCGCCATGCGCACTCATACTTCTCATAACGCCAACCCCGGCCACTACGCGGTATTGCTCTCCAAAGATCCGCACCTCCTTTTCGCCCCTCATCAAAAATCCGCCTAAAGAATGCGGCTCACAATATCCAACGATCAATATGGTGTTTTTCGCATCATTTATATTGTTCATGATATGATGCTTAATACGGCCCGCATCTGCCATTCCGCTTGCTGAAATGATGATCATCGGTTCATGCATATCATTCAGCCTCTTACTTTCATCGACTGATTCAATAAATTTTAATTCCGGGAATTGAAACGGGTCGTCATCAACCTTCAACAGGTCCTTAATGTGAAAATTAAAATTCTCCGGATGATGCTTTACAACCTCCGTTGCTTCATAGCTCAGCGGACTGTCAACAAATACAGGAATGCCATTCAATTTGCGATCCGTACTCAGCTCATTGAGGAAATACAACAGTTCCTGTGTTCTGCCAACACTAAAGGCAGGAATGATCAGTTTGCCCTGCTTTTGCCGACAGGTTGATTCGATCCATCTATCAAGCTCTTCCGGAGTGTTGGAAACCGATTCATGAAGGCTGTTACCGTAGGTGCTTTCGATGATGATATAGTCAGCCTGCGGAAAAGTGTTTGGCGACCGGAGAATGATATCATTATATCTTCCCACATCGCCGCTAAATGAGATTTGCGTTGTGTTGCCGTTTTCGGAAATGCGCACATGAACGGCCGCACTGCCGGTTATATGTCCCGCATCTGTGTACAATACCTGCACGCCTTCTTCGATCGTAAACCAGTTGTCGTATTGAATTGTGGAAAATAACGGCAACGAGCTTTGAACGTTACTCACATCATACAACACATCATAAGGAGGAAGCCCTTTTTTTAATCGCCGCTTGTTGCTGAATTTAATATCGTCTCTCTGGATCTCAGCACTGTCCATCAGCAAGACTGAAGCCAGGTCTTTCGTTGCGGGCGTGCAAAATATCTTGCCGGCGAATCCCTCTTTCACGAGTTTTGGTATCAGTCCGCAGTGATCGATGTGTGCGTGCGACAAAAGCAAATAGCTGATCGAACCAGGATCGAATCCAAAACTGCTATTCAACGGAAATGTATCTCGGCCCAACCCCTGGAACATACCGCAATCGAGGAGGATATTTTTACCATTGTTCAACGTGATGAGATGTTTTGAACCAGTTACTGTTCGTGCTGCACCGTGAAAGGAAAGTTTCATTGCGATTTGTTTTGCTTTGTTGATTAAAGATAAGCGGTGATAAAGGTGGGGGTAAATATTTTTTTACTAAATGAGAATAGCCGTAACTTAATAGTCTAAAACTTCCCCAATGAACGAACCAATTATGTCACGTATCGCCATTATTTTATTGGCATTGGTAATGGCAGTATTTGGAGTTTATCATTTTATCGCGCCACAAAATCTTTTGGCTTATGTACCCTCTTTCCTGCCTAACGCGGGCAATTTGTGGGTGTACCTGCCGGGGGCCGCATTTATCTTCACGGCAATTGCTTTGATCACGCGTAAAGCGGTTAAAGTTGCTTGTTATCTGCTGACGATCATGCTGCTCATCTTTGTGATCACTATTCATGTTCCGAACTATCTTAATGCCGGCGACGCAGATGTGCGTACTGCAGAATTTATGAACATGCTGAAGGACACAGCAATCGCAGCTTTTGCTATGCATGTCGCCGCTAATACGGGGACGGAAATGATCTGAAAAAGATCGCAGCGAGTGTTGTAATGACAAGGAGGAAAAATCTTTGTCGCTACACGTTTCTGACTTTTAAACTCCACGTTATCCAAAATTCAGAGACAAGCTCCTCTTTGCTGTTTAACCCCCTCGAATAACAGCTAACAGTAACAGGCATCTTCGTTGACATCGCGTCTTCAACTGCGGTCGCTATTTTGTTGCCATCGTCGCAAACGAAAATTATTGTCCCTGTCGCCTTCTTATGGAATACTCCTTTTTGTTCCGTTATGAGCATGCTTACTGAAGGTTTGCGCTTATAAATATTCCCCATACATAGCACGCCGGTGCTTAATTCAGCAGCCATTGACAGCACGGCGAAGTAGATCGAATGGAAAGGATTTTTGTTGAACCATTTTTGTTTGACAGACACGATCGCTTTTGTCTCCTCGAGTAATTCTATTCTCAGCCCGGCGAAGTATGCAGCAGGAAGATGCCGCAGTGTATAAAGTTTGAAAGCTGATGGCTTTGTAATCTGCTTTCTGAATTGTTGGAAGTGCTCGTTCATCTAACCGGAAAGTTAAAACACCTCATCGACATGGTCGGGTTGTCGCTGCAATGGCTGTTGAATACGGATTTGCTTGAGGTTGAGAAACACAATTACCTTTAAAGCACACCGAACCATTTTTCGGATATTGCAAGTTTAAACGGACTCCAGTAGCCAGAGCGAATGATTTTAGAAATTTCTTCGTGTATTCTAAGACTTCGTGTTGATTGTGCTCCAAAAATTCCGGAGCACGACGAACACAATGAACCACGACGGCCACAAAGCAGCACTATGAACAGGAAGATAATTTCAAGTTTGAACTTTTCACCGCAGCCAGATTTTCCAGCACAGATTCGTCTTTGCGCCGTGAAGAGTTCGTGTTTCAAAAATCAAAAACCACCAAGGTTCGATAGTACCAGCTTTCAGAAAATTTGATAACTTTTCTTGGGCAAGCAAAAAGAATATCACAACACTTAACAAATATTTACTTTTCCGGATCAAAAACCCTGTCTTAATTTAGATGAGCCATTACAGAACCGTCTTTAGTAAATTCCCCTTTTATATGAAACACAGTTTTTTCAGCACGGCTGCCAGCCGCATTGCTGTCATATTGCCTTTTATCCTTTTCCTTTCTTGTAACAAGAAAACAAAGCTCATCGATGTTGATCCGGCCTTTAGCCAGTACATCGACGCCTATACCTCAGGCGTTATTTCAAAAAAGAACACGATCCGCCTCGTGTTAGCAGCAGATGCGTCGACTACGCATACGCTCAACGAAAATGTCAAAGAAACGCTCTTTGAGTTCTCGCCAGCGGTTGCTGGAGAAGCATATTGGATCGATGCACGCACGATCGAGTTCAAACCGGAAAAAGATCTTACGCCTCAACAATTGTATGAAGTGAATTTCAAACTCGGGAAAGTGCTTCATGTGCCTTCGAAATTTTCAGACTTCAAGTTTAATGTCCAGGTGGTGAAACCTTCATTTGAAGTTAATGAATACGGCCTGCGCAGCAACAACAAAGAAGCAATGAGTTTGTCGGGCGTGCTGCTCACGGCAGATGTGGAAGAATCAACAAAGATCGAACAACTGCTCACAGCTTCTTTGAATGGCACTGCGATGAAAATAAACTGGCAGCACAATGAATCAAACAAAGAACACCAGTTCGTCATCAATAATGTTCCCCGTGCAAACAATGCACAAAAGCTATTGCTGCAATGGAAGGGCGAAGCTTTGAACATCGATGAGAACGGTGAAAAGGAGATCCAGGTTCCTGCAAAAGGAGATTTTACCTTGCTAGACGTGCGCGCATCCGAAGAAGACGAACAGTATGCGCTCGTTCAATTCAGCGATCCCATTTCTTCCGCACAAAGCCTGGACGGGCTTCTCATGATCAGTGACGTTGACAATCCAGCTTACACAATAATCGGAAGCGAAATAAAATTATATGCATCCGAACCGCTCGATGGAAATTATACAGTCACCGTTCAGCCCGGCGTAGAAAACCAATGGGGCGATAAGCTTAAAAAATCTTATACGTCGAATGTGTTTTTTGAAAACCGAATGCCTTCCGTCAAGATACAGGGCTCGGGAAATATTTTACCGAACAGCACCGGTCGTCTTGTTTTGCCTTTCGAAGCGATCAATCTTAAATCTATCGATGTTTCGATCATCAAGATCTATGAAAATAATATTGCGCAGTTCCTGCAGATGAACAACATGAACGGCGGCCAGGATCTCCGGCGCGTCGGCAATCCAATTAAAGAAGCCACCGTTCGTTTAGACGATGATAAGACGCTGAACCTTCACCATAAAAATTCGTTCTCTTTAGACCTCGATAAATTCATCCGCGCAGAGCCCGGAGCGATCTATCGTGTAACGATCGGCTTTCGTCCGGATTATTCTTTGTATAGCTGCGACAGCCTGGTGAATGACAAAGAAGATAACGACTGGTACTATTACAACACCAGTGATGAAAATGTACTTGATGAGGACGAAGATTTCTGGAACCGCTACGATACGTATTATCCGTACGGTTACAACTGGGATGAAAGAGACAATCCCTGCTACAGTTCTTACTACAATAAAGAAAAATTCGCAACGAGAAACATTCTTGCAAGCAACATCGGGCTGACTGCAAAATTTTCTACCAACAAAAATTTATTTGTTGCAGTGAATGATCTTATCTCGACGGATCCAATGAAGGACGTTTCATTGGAAGTGCTCGATTACCAGCAACAGGTAATTGCAAAAGGATCAAGCGACGGAGATGGATTAGCGATGTTCGATCTAAAGCGCAAACCTTATCTTCTCATCGCACAACAGGGCAACCAATTCGGCTATTTGAAATTAGATGACGGAAGCAGTTTACCTCTCAGCCGCTTTGATGTTAGCGGCGACGAAGTAAAGAACGGGATAAAGGGGTACATCTTTGGTGAGCGCGGCGTATGGCGGCCCGGCGACAGCTTGTTTTTAAGCTGCATTATCAACGATAAAAATAATCCGCTTCCAAAAGATTACCCTTTGGAAATGGAACTTACTTCTCCTCGTGGCCAGCTCTATAAAAAAATTGTGCAGACGAACGCAGAAGATGGCTTCAATGTATTCCGAACTGCAACAGATGCCGACGTACCGACTGGCAACTGGACCTGTCGGGTGAAAGCTGGCGGCGCCGTGTTCGAAAAGAAATTAAAAATAGAAACGGTGATGCCAAACCGTTTGAAGATAAATCTTGATTTCGCCGGATTGGATGCGCTCGGACAAAACGCCAACATCAATGGTACTCTTACAGCACGGTGGTTGTTCGGAGCAACCGCGCAAAACCTAAAAGCAAAGGTGGATGCGCAGCTATATAAAAAGAAAACGAAATTTCCCAAACTTGACCGTTTTGTTTTCGATGACCCGACTTCCGATTTCTCATCACAATCAAAAACAATTTTTGATGGCACACTTAATGACCAGGGAACTGCCGTCGTTAATCCAAACTTTGAGTCTGGCGAAAATGCGCCCGGGCAGTTGCTGGCGAACATTGTTGTGAAAGTTTTTGAGCCGGGTGGGAATTTCAGCATCGATAATTTCTCAATGCCTTTCAACCCATATTCATCTTATGCAGGCGTAGCGGTACCGCCCGGTGATAAGACCTGGGGATTTCTGCAATCTGGCAAGTCGCACAAATTCGATATCGTTGATGTGGATACAAAAGGTAAGTATGTTCCCGGCAATTCAACAATGCAGGTTGAGATATACAGGATCCAATGGCGCTGGTGGTGGGATGAAGATGATGACCTCAGCAATTTCACAGAAAGCGACTACAATAAGTTCATCCGAAAAGACACTGTTCGATTAACGAATGGGCAGGGATACTACAACGTAAAGATGGACGAAGATGATTGGGGTCGATACCTCATTTTGGTAAAGGATCTGCGCAGTGGCCATAAAACGGGTGCGACATTTTTTGTGGATGACTACAGTTGGCAAGCCAGGGCAGGAACGAGTGATCCTTCCGCAGCGGCAATGCTATCATTTACGTCAGATAAAGAGAAATACAACGTCGGCGACAACATTAATCTTTCGATCCCAAGCAGTAAAGGAGGACGAGCACTGATCAGCATTGAAAGCGGAAGTAAGGTGATGAAAACATACTGGGTGAATACAGTGCAGGGGCAAACAAAATTCTCTTTTAAGGCAGACAAAGAGATGAGCCCGAACATTTATGTGAATGTGAGTTTGATCCAGCCGCACGCGCAAACAGTGAATGATCTGCCGATAAGAATGTACGGCGTTATTCCGATCATGGTTGATGACAAGAACACCATCTTAACGCCAGTGATCAAAGTCGCAGATGTGATCAGGCCTGAGACGAATAACGGCATCACCGTTTCAGAAACCAATAATAAACATATGACGTATGTGATCGCGTTAGTCGATGACGGCCTCCTCGATCTCACACATTTCAAAACACCAAATCCGCACGACGCATTTTATGCGCGTGAAGCGTTAGGCGTAAAGAGTTGGGATCTGTACGACGATGTGATTGGCGCGTTTGCGTCGGAGATCCAGCGCATCCTCACGATCGGTGGCGACGCGGAAGCTGATGTTGCGAGCAACACGCGAAGAGCAAACCGTTTCAAACCTGTCGTGCAGTTTATGGGACCGTTTACATTGAATGGAGGAAGTCGCACACACAATTTCACATTGCCGCCTTACATGGGCAGTGTGCGAGCGATGGTAATTGCTGCCGGTGACGATGCCTACGGAATGGCGGAAAAAGATGTAACAGTGAAAAAGCCTTTAATGATACTACCCACATTGCCGCGTGTAGTTGGCCCGGGTGAAGAAGTAAAAATTCCTGTTACCATCTTTGCAACCGAAAATATCATTCGGAACGTTTCCCTCAGCATACAAACAAATCCATTCATCAGTGCAGGGGGAACGCAAACGATCAGCTTTTCAAAACCGGGTGAACAACAGGCTTATTTCTCCGCAAAGGTCAATAATGCAACGGGCATCGGCAAAGTGAAGATCGTTGCATCGAGCGGCAAAGAACAGACTGTTTATGAAACGGAGATCGATGTACGAAATCCAAATCCATATACAACACAAGTAACAGAGGCTACTTTG
>DASQJI010000860.1:0-16795 GCA_035631175.1 Parafilimonas sp. | reverse complement strand
AACATAATAAGCCGACATATCGCTGATGAGAACTTTAAACGGATATTTACTTTGTTTAATAAGCTCCAGCTCGCGTTGCGAGAATTCGCCAATGAAATATTTTCCGCGTTGATAGTCGCCGTGATCAATGCCGACGCCTTTAATCGCCAACTCCCGAAGGCCGGCATCATCAGTAAATATTTGGACGCGGTAGTATTTTGGAGTTTGCGCCCGCAAACATATCGCTGCAAACAGCAGCAGAACGAGCGCCATTATTCTTTTCATAAGCATGCATTAGAATAATGGAAATTAAAAGAAATAAAAAATAGCAGCAATTAATTCTTTATTCACGGAAGGTCGGCGAAGAAGTTTTTTGCATCCAGCCATTTATCCATTCGCTCATACTTGGTATAGTGCACATTATGTGGCGCAGTAAAAACGATCGGGCGACCAGCAAAAGAAGAAAGGTTGAATTCGTGGTCGTCGATCAGCACATCTCCCTTTGCTATTGTTTTTTCACCGCAAAAAACCCTTCGCTTCCAGTGAATGAAAGGGAAGTGCTGATCAAGCCATTCGAACTTATCGAATAAAGAATGTTTAAATTCCATTGCCGCAGAAACCACGAACACTTCATATTTATTATTCAGCGCTTCAATGATCTCTTTGCTGTCCTGTATCACCGGCAGGTCTCTGAAAAAACCTTTTTGATGCGGATAGTTCTGGACGATCATTTTATGTTCCGGCGGTACAACTTCGCTCAGCTTGGTGCCGTGCAATTGCGCTGTTGTATAGCGGACGCCAAAATCTCTTTCGTACCATTCGAGAAAGCGTGCAACTGCATCGGCCATCACATCGTCCATGTCAATAAGAATGCGCATTTTGTGTTTGTTGAATGGGCGAAATTAAGTAAAAGGCGGAACGTCTTTTTTCGGCCGCGAGAAAGTGAGAAAGATAATGCGGTCAGTCGGTGTGATGATCGTTATCAAACCAACCAGCGGTACCTCCTTCCAGGTAAAACGCATTTGCGAAACCATGGCTGTGCAAATATTCTGCGCTCTTTTGTGAACGTTGTCCTCCGTGGTTACAGACACATACAAAAGTATCGTCGCTTGAAAATTGCTGCAATGCATTCGGTAAGTCGTCTGCCGGTACGTTAATCGCAACCGGGATATGCTGCTTTTCAAATTCTTGTTGCGAGCGGACGTCAAGCAAATGCACTTTGGAAGTTTTCCTTAATGCTTCGAGTTCCTGTTTAGAGATAGGCTTCTTCATTTGTATTTAAAGTTCTTTTTTATTGCATTTTCTTCTACAAAAATGATTTAAGAAGAAGTCCGATAACCGCTGCCACTAAAATTATGTACGGCTCCTGGATCTTTTTGATGTACAATAAAGCAAACACAGTTCCAACGGCGATCAGTACCGAGGGAATATCTATTGCCACCGTATGATTTTGTGTAAATGTATTTATGGCAATGATCACTACAGCGCCCGTCAATGCACCGATGACCGCCGACGTTATTCCATCCACAAACGCCTTGATGGAAGTGTTCTTCGCATACTTCTTGAAATAAGGCGCGGGAATTACCGTGAAAAGATAACATGGAAGAAACGTGCAGGCTGCTGCAACGCATGCGCCGGGGAATCCTGCAACGAGATACCCTATGAATCCCACAGTTATCACTACAGGGCCGGGCGTGATCATAGCAACAGCAACGGCATCGAGGAATTCATGCTCGTCGATCCAATGATAGTCTGTCACAGCTCCATGCAGAAATGGGATGATAGCGAGTCCGCTGCCAAACACAAATGCGCCGGCTTTGGTAAAGAACACGGCGATCTGTCCCAATGTCTTCGAATCATATTCCCAAAACCCGATTCCGGTCAAAAGAAAGAATGACGATTTTACAGCGTTCTTTTTCGACCATGAAGGCGGCGCTTTATAAAACATATAAATCAGTCCCGCAGCAAGAAACAAAGCGAGCACTTCCGTCTGCGAAATAAAAGTGATCGTAATGGCGATCAAATAAAATAACCATAACAACCATTTCGTTCTGAACGATTCGGCATTGAACTTCCCAATCGATTTCGTTGTGAGCTTGTATGAGCTCATCGTGATAATTCCAATGACTGCGGCTCCAACTCCGTAAAATACCGCCTGCATCCACGGAAGCCCGTTATACATTTTGTAAAGGATACCGAGCGCCAAAACCATTAAGAAGGATGGAAGCACAAATGCGATTGCGACCAGCGTAGCCCCTAAGTAGCGGTAGTGGACGAACCCAAGATAAATACCTAACTGCGCTGCCAGCGGGCCCGGTGCCAATTGAGCCAATGTCAGTCCTTCTTTGTAATCTTCTTCGCTGATCCACTTTCTTTTTTCGACAAGGTCGCGATGCATGTATCCAACAAGAGCAACCGGGCCTCCAAAGCCGGAATAGCCAAGCTTCAAAAAGTAAAGCACAAGTTGTTTCAATGTGTATGTGGGTTGTGCCACCGCCACACTTGCTTCAGCCATAACTTTTCTTTATTCGCAAACGTAGGATTTAACCACGACTGAAAATAAATGCAATGAATCTTTTTGATCAAATTAATTGGTTGAATTTCGAACAACACGTCACAGTGGCGTTCATTGATCAGTCAGCAAAATTTTTGTATCGAGCTCCTGGTGTTGTGTCAATCAGCTGAAAGGTTTATGCGACATTTTTATTAGCGCTAGCTCATCGTTGCTGCGACTTTCTCAAGCAACGCTTTCGTTTTGCGAACGCCGTCCTCCTCGCTTGCTTTTTCACCTTCGTATTCAATCCCTATGTATCCGTGAAAGCCAGAGTCCTTAATTATCTTCAACATTTTGTAATAGTCGGTCTCAACACAGTTGCCGTTAGCATCGAAGTCAATCGTTTTTGCACTGGCTCCTTTTGCATACGGCATCATTTCGGACACGCCCTTATAACGGTCGTATTCTTCTACGCATTTACCGGTCCACTGTTGCCCGCCTTCTCTTTTCACGCAGAAATTGTTGAAATCCGGTAAAACACCAACGTTCTTCCGGCCAACGCCTTTCATTACGCCAACCATCCATTCGCCATTAGAAGTATAGCCGCCGTGATTTTCGACGATCACATTAATATTTTGTTGACCAGCATATTCGCCCAGCTTACTCAAACTTTCAATCGAAGCCTTTTCTACATCTTCAGCGCTACCCTGCCCAAAAGCATTAACGCGGATCGTAAGACATCCAAGATATTTTGCAGCGTCGACCCATTTATAGTGGTTCTCTACAGCCTGCATTCTCTTCGCCTTGTCCGGATCGCCGAGGTTACCTTCGCCATCGCACATGATCAAATGATTTCTTACACCATTGTCAGTGCACCTTTTCAGTAACTCGCTCAAATAATTGGTGTCCTTTGCCTTGTCTTTAAAAAACTGGTTCACATACTCAACAACACTTATGTTGTATTGCTGTTTTGCGACAACCGGAAAATCAAGGTTGGTCATTTTTTTTGCAAACAATGCTTTGTGAAAACTCCATTCGGCGAGGGATATCTCAAAAAAACCTGCCAATGCGTTTTTGGCGCCTGGCGTAACTGTTGCTTTCTTATGCGGAGCACAGGCATGATACAAAAATCCAAATGCGGTTGCGCCAGCAATCTCAGTTAAAAATTTTCGGCGTGAGCTGTTTGACATAACGTTCGTTTTAAATTGGATAGCTTTTGATTTTCCGGATAGCACGTGCAAAAGTCTGACTCTTTTAAACTTGTTATCCTGACGTTACTCACACTGCAAGTATGGCGCCAGTGATGCGCAGAACTTAATTTTAAAGACTGCGAAATTATTCCGATTGTTGTTTTTTGAACCGGCTGAAAAAATTGTTCGGCCGGCACGAGGTAAATAACTGCTTACTACAAACGATAACCATGAACGATGTGATCTTACGGCCATGGAGAAGAGAGGACGCCCGACAGCTTGTGAACATTGCAAACAACAGAAAGATTTGGGACAACCTGCGCGACAGTATTCCATTCCCTTACACTTTAAAAGATGCTGAACAATGGATCGCGCATTGCAGTAAACAAAAACCTGTTTTGAATTTTGCAGTCCTGTACAAATCGGCACTGGCCGGCAGCATTGGCTGCGTGCCTAAAACAGATGTTTACCGGAAGGGCATGGAGATCGGTTATTTCATCGGCGAACAATACTGGAACCTCGGCATCGGCACAGCAGCCATTCATGCGTTGGTAAATTATATAGAAAAGCAATTCGATGTGGTACGTATTTACGCTGAGGTATATGCGCACAACACCGCTTCGATGCATGTACTGCGAAAGAATGGCTTTTACCTGGAAGGGATTCGCAGAAAGAACGCGATGAAAAACAATCTCCTGCTCGACGATTATGTGTGGGTGAAATTAATGGAGCGCTGATACGAAAAATTCATTTGCCCATGCCATCCGTGCTCGAAGGCGGCGTCACCCGTCTGCAGTCAGTAGTTTAATGGCCCGCGTTGCGACCGTCGTGTTCTCGTCGTGGACTTTGTGTCCCGGAAATTTTTGGACGCATCTGCGCGCTGTGTGCAATTAACCCCTGTGCCTCTCTTGTAAAATTTGTAAAACCACAGAGTTGCGCAGAGTTTATCACCGAGCTGCACAGAGCATATCCCCTTCTCGATACTTTGCGGTCCTCCTCCCGTTGTGACCTTTGTGTTTTCGTCGTGGACTTCGTGTCCCGAAATTTTAGACGCATCTGCGCACTCTGTGCAATTAACTCCTGTACCTCTGTTGTAAAATTTTGTAAAACCACAGAGTTGCGCAGAGTTTATCACCGACTTGCACAGAGCATCTCCGCTTGCAACACTTTGGGGTTTCTTAGCATCGTTAGTGACGACACGCACGGGTAATAAAGTTATTTCACTTCAACATGAAACTTTCTCAGTTCTTCCCTCAGTTGCTTTGCGTTTAGGAAATGAATGCCGTTGATACCTGCGTCTTCCGCGGCCCTTACATTTCTTAAGTTGTCATCGATAAAGATCGCCCTGGCAGGATCGATATTGTAGCGGTCCAAAAGTTTTTGATAAAATTCAGGGAACGGCTTTCTTGTTTTTTCTTCACCGCTTACCAGGATTCCGTCAAACCATTGAAGAAAATCGAAACGTTCAAGAGCAACAGGGAACGTTTCATGGCTCCAGTTGGTAAGCGCATACAACGATAAATGCTCTTGCTGTCTCAGGTCGCGAAGAATGTTGACTGTCTCGTGCATCGGGCCACCCAACATTTCGATCCATCGATCATAGTAAGCTCGTATCTCGGGTTCCCATTCCGGATGTTGGGCAACAAGCTCTTCAGTGGCCGTGCTTAAGGAATAACCCGCATCCTGTTTTTCATTCCAGTCGTGCGTGCAGATATTATCAAAGAACCAATCGATTTTCTCTTCGGAATCAAAGATGGTCCTGTAGACATAACGCGGATTCCAGTCGATAAGCACTCCTCCCAAATCAAACACGATTGCCTCAATTGTTGTTGACATTTATACACAGCTTTAATGTGAGCCGCAAATGTAAACCGGCGTTTTCGATTCATAGTCCCCGGTTTTCCCGACAAAACGCAGCCTTTCACCTTTAACCGGCGGGAAAATGACATCTGCATTAAGGATAAGTGCCCTGCTAACAACCGGCAGGAAATTTGAAGCAATTGTGCTACATCGGGAAGAATGTAGTACCTGCACTGTGGAGTTGATGACGTTTGTTCATTATGCAACAACGTTTATAATCTACATATTAAAATGGAATCATTTAATCATTCCCCGCCTTGCAAATTCAACCACTCTTCATCTCAAGTTCTGATCCGTATTCTGCAGACCAAAAAACGAATTCGAACAATCCCCTCTTATAAAACATCGGATTTTCTAATTTCTAAAAATCACGAAATGAAAAACAAATTACACTTTTTCGGACTGGCGGTCCTGTGCCTTTCCGCAACAATCTCCCGCGCACAAACTGACCAGGTAATGGCAAAGAACTATGCAGATATCCTCGTTTGGTCTGTGGGTGTCACCAACCCCAAACATGCTGTAGATGCTGACCACACCAATTATGCGGTTATGCAGGCAGACATCGGTATCGCTAATTCTGCTACACTGAAACTTGGGTGGTCTCAATTGGGTTCGGCCGGAGATAACGTTAGCGTGCAATTTCAAAATGACAATGGAGCCTTAAGTTTGGATGTACTGCAATCAATGACCATCGCCGTGTTTGACAGTAACGACCAACTCGTCGGAAGAAAGCAAGGGTTTGATTTTTCAGACGCTACAGCCGTACAAGGAACATCACGATACACGATTAGCATCAAGTCACGGAGTGGCGCTCTGAACATCGCCGCTGTCCGAATAAGAATCTCAGGACTGCTTAGTACACAAAACAGGATCAGAGTATATTATGCTTCCGAGGGAGCACCTTGTCCCCCCATTCGTGGCGGCAGCGTAAATGCCCAACACAATGTAACAAATGCAAACAATGCAGTTTCGGCAGATCCAAATGATTATGCTATCCTTACTCCACCTTTAGCCCTTGACGATTCATATCTCGACCTTGCGTTTTCCACAACCGCGCCAGGAGGTCACCTTGTAGGTTTCAAATTAGGCGAGGGAAATGTGGTGCTGAGTGCACAGCTTCTTCAAAACATTACACTAACAGTATACGACACGGACGGCGGAGTAGTAGCATCGCAATCAGGTTTTGCATTGTCGGATGCGGATGTTTTGGGTGGTGGACGGTTCAACTTAACCCTTCCAACACCTGCTGGCAGTTATCAGGTTGCCCGAGGCCGCGTGAGACTGGCTGGCCTCTTAAATGTCCTCACCACCATGAACGTGTATGATATCGTTGCGCATGTACCATGTAATACACAACCTGTTGCGCTTAATAATGCTTCACAGGGCAAGATAGATCTGCATGTGTATCCGAATCCATTCCATGATTATGCAACACTTAACTTTAAGGGCGTCGCAAACAACAGCTATCGGATCACGATAACAGATAAAACAGGAGCCATTGTGGAAGAGCGCATCATTACAGGTTCCACTTCAACAAGAATACTGGAAAAAGCACCCGTGGGAGTTTATTTCGTAAAGATCAGTTCCGGTGACGTAACCGAAACAAGAAAAGTAATGAAACTGTAAGAGCAGCTTTTAGAAACCGAAAAGCCATCGGATTTTTTTCGATGGCTTTTCTTTTTAATGAAGCTGCACATCATTCAAATTTGCCCAGTTGGTAGTGCACGAATTGGTAGCTTGACGTAGATATTACGCCCGATTGCAAACGGTACCATGGATCGATACTCCGATCGATCGTATTGCTTAAAACATAAATCGACTGCGCCGGCATATAACCTTCGGCAAGCTTATAAAGTTTACCGCCATTACTTGTTGATACTTCGTCAATAATGATACACGCATGACCAGGACTGCCCGCGGTGATGATCACCGTACCAACCTCAAATTTATCCGCAGGTGTAAGTTCTTTGGCAAGAGAGATCGTGTTGGCATAAGCATACACCACGTTCAAATAACGTCGCAATGACTCGTGTGTTAATTCGCACGGGTGCGCGGATAGCCAATGCATTTTATTGCCGTTCAATATTGGCCTTGATCCATCGCAATACATTTTCCACGCATAATACTCGCCATTGCAAAAATGGAAGCCGATTTCATCGTACCTGTGCTGAGCAAATAAATATTCCGCCCGCAAACGCATGAGCGCATCGGCGCATTGCTGCAGGTCTGAATTTCCAACATCGTAATTTATGATGGCAACGTGTTTGCCCTGGTCTAAAACAGGCGTGCCGGTATAGTCCAGTATCGGAGCGATTTTCAAAGGCAAATGTTGAAGAAAATATTGCCACGAATCTCTGGGAAAATCTAGGGCGATAAATTGTTGAGCCAGCGTGCTCGTTGAAATGCATTCAGTCGCACGCCCATTACAACAGAGGAATAAAGCTGTTACAATTGGCATCGCAAGCAGTCGCATGAAAATTTTTCACATGAGATGCTACGAGTACTTGTTTCCACACAACAAACGAATAATAAATTGGTAAGATCAATGTTTCATCAGGTCGTCTTTGTCCTTTTGAAAAAATTAAAGTACAGAGAAAAGAAGATCGCGAGAGCAAAACATATCAATGTAGCAGAATCGATGAAAGTATCGCTGAAGTGCCTGCCTGTTACTTTGTCCGCGTAATAGGTAATAAATGAAGGTGGCAAATTTGTTTCTCCCAGTTGCTCCTTCACACGCCATTGCCAATCGGTCACCGGGCAATATCCCCAGCCAAACCATATTCCGAGCACGAACCAGCAAAATGCAGTCGCGCCGATGCAAATCAAGTTCGCTTTCCGCGTGGGCGGAAAAATCCAACCGAACAAATTAAATAATATAATGACGAGATGCAGGAGTGTAAGGAGGAAATCGAGAACGTGAAGCATTGGTAATTGGGCGGTGAACAAGTATATTAATTCTTGAACCAACCTCTTCTCTTAAAGACATAGATCATGAACAATGGTATCGCCACCATCAGGGAAACGGCGATCCAGAAACCATACTGGTTATGAATGTACGGAATACTTTGAAAGTTCATCCCGAAGATGCCGCCAATCACCGTGGCAGGCGCCATGAGGCAGGTAACAATGGCCATTACTTTCATAACCTCGTTCATGCGAAGATTCACTTTGTTCAGGTACAGATCCTGGATGCTTGTCATGATATCGCGGTAGTTTTCTACAAGGTCATTAGCCTGCACAATGTGATCATAAACATCTTTGAAATATTTTGTCACACGGTCTGCTACAAGATCGCTTTCGCTGCGCAGGAACCCGTTTACCACCTCACGCACCGGGTTCACGGTGCGTTTTAAAACGATGAGTTCTTTTCGCAGGTTGATTATATGAGCGAGAGAATGTGCGTTACCATATCGTACAATATTTTCTTCCAGCGTTTCAATATGTTCCCCCAGCTGCTCAAGCACCGTGTAGTAATTGTCAACAATAATATCGATCATCGAGTAACAGAGATAATCAGCGCCGGCTGTTCGTAATTTACTCCCGGCAGTGTTTATTTTTTCGCGAATGGGGTTGAACACATCGCGATCTGCTTCCTCCTGGAAACTTAGTACGTAATCTTGTCCGAGCAGGATGCTTATTTGTTCTTGTTCTACTGCAGCTGTCTCTTCATTAAAGTATAACATATGCAACAGCGAGAAAAGCACGTTCTCGAGTTCATCCATTTTTGGACGCTGCCCCACGCTTAGAATGTCTTCAATGAGCAGCGGATGGATGCCGAACGCATTACAGATAGTTTCAACGTCGGTTTTGCGCAGCCCGTCGATATTTATCCATGTGACTTTGCCATTGTCTTTAAATCGTTCACATTTTTGAACGCCGGTAAATTCATGATGGCTGACTGTTTCTGCATTGTAGTCATACACATCAACCTTAACCTCGGCTGCTTCACCGCGCAGGGGTACGATGGTTGGATTCACCTGGAAAATATCCTTCGTGCGCTTCACATTAAAGATCGGTACCAGTGCTTTTAAATACTCGTTAGGCTGTATCATCCGCTAAAACGATTCAATAGAAACGAAATAGAACAAGGAATTATGTCTGAACCAGGGACAAAATAATGAAATAAAAACCGCTTGATGACAAATACAGCAAGCGGTTACAGGTTAAGCGGGAAGCTTGGTTTTTCGTTACGATACCAGGTTTAGAATGCCAGAGGCGGAAGGAAATCTTTTATTGCTTAATTCTTTGCACCCATTTTTAATGGATTCGCTTCTCCTAATCAAATTAATCTTTAAGTAACTTAACCCTTGTTGATTTGCCATCACCGGTAAGAATAGAGACGAGATAAATCCCACTGGCATAATTTCTAATGTAAATGCTGACCGTATTCTCACCTTTCACCGCAATTCCTTTTTTGCTCTGCAACAGCTTTCCATTCATATCAGTTAAAAGGATGCTGAAGTTCTGTGTTTCCGTGGCACTGAATGAAATATGGGCAATGTCCTTTGCTGGATTTGGCTGCACGATCAGTTTGTTGGTTGCGGCAGAAGCATACGTGGCCTGTTGTACCGGCACCAGCGCTGTACCCACAGAGACGTTCAGGGAAGAACCATATGTGGACGTACCGCAATTATTTTTGGCTAATACACTTATGGTGCCCGATTTGGTTCCCCAATTTACCTTGAGCGTTCCCGACCCCTGCCCGCTAACAATCGTAACACTGCCGGGGACTGACCACGTGTAATTCAGGCCACTAACGGCAGTTGTTTTATATACGACTCCGGTTTGAGACGACTTCACCGATGTTGGACCGGAAACCGGCCCCGGCCGACCGGGAACCGCATAAAGCGTTTTCGCCTGCGGAACGCTGGCACCACACACATTACTTGCTGCAACCCTCAATGTGTCGACGGTGAAACCACTGGGTACCGTCAAAACGATCTGTGTTCCATCGCTACTTATTGAACGAATGCTGCAGCCCGACGGCGCGATCCATTTATATGAGGTCGCAGTGGATACCAGGTCGGTCCTATATTGGAAATTTCCACCGCCGCATAAACCAACGGAATCTGCATATGCACCGGTGATGGGTGCTGGTTTGGCCGGCGCGATCAAAGATCCATTTGCGATCCAAATTGATTGCGTCTGCGTACATCCGTGGGCATCAGTAACGGTATAAGTTTGCTTTCCTGGCGCCACATTAAAATCGCCTGTACCCACATAAGGCGCGGTTCCGCCTGAGGCCCGCACATGAACGATGGTAGTAGCGTCTTTGCAGATCACGCTATCGGCCGTAAGAGTCATCGTTAGAGCATCCGGCTGCGTAACCAAATAGCTCGAGGAGGTTTTGCACCCCACGTAAGAGGTAACAGTCACGGTATAAGTCGATGGATTCAGGCCGCTGATGTCCTGCGCAGACGAATCATAAGAACCCGGGCCGGTCCAGCGATATGCGAATGGAGCCATGCCACCGCTGAGAGAAAGATCGATTCCTCCGTTGGCGGCGCCTCTACAACTGATATTCGTGATATTCGCCGACAGGGCAGGGCTACTGTTGACAGCTACGCCGGTTACACTGACATACGCTGGGCTACTGCCGCCCCCGCCTATTTTTATATTGCCATTGTAAGAGTCAGGAATCACAGGATTGAACTTCACATAAATATTTTGCTTGATCGAGGTGCCGTAATTCGTTATTGTAAGCGAATCTGTATACGTACCACCACCGGTGGTTGAAACTTTGAAACCAGGTAAAGCCTTCACAATAACGTTCGACCCGTCCAAACCTGAGCCGGCAAGATTGAAGAATTTGTATGCGCTCAGTCCGTTAATGCAAATGGTATCATACGGCGGAAGGGAAGGAACGGAAGAAACGAGGGTATAGTTGGCAACGGTTATGCTTAACATTGAGCTGCCCGCACTACTGCCACATGCATTCACGGCCCTCACATTTATGTTACCTGACGTGTTGCCCCAATTCACAGTAATCGCCGATGTGCCCTGGCCCGACGTGATCGTTGCTCCGGGAGCTACCGTCCAGGTATAACCGAGCGCTCCGGTCTGCGTGACCGAGAATGCAATTCCTGATTGTAATGGCACGACCGTAGTTGGGCCTGAAATAGCGCCCGGTTTGCCGGGAAGCGCGCTCAGAGACTTTTTCAGTGCCGGGCTGCTTCCGCAGGCATTGTTCGCGGTTACGGAAAGAGAATCAGCGGTGAAATTCAACGGGGCTGATAACAGGATTTGCGTGCCATCGGTGCTGATTGAGCTGATGCTGCAGCCTGCTGGTGGAAGCCAAGTGTACGATGTGGCGCCGGGAACCGGATCTATTGCGTATGAAAACTTGCCACCTCCGCATAAACCTACAGCATCTGCAAGCGTGCATATGATAGCCGCAGGCTTGGCGGGGGGCACCCCAGTGCCATTAAAAACATATATCGACGCTGTGTCAATACACCCATGTGCATCAACTACGGTAAAGGTTTGCTTACCGTAACTAACCGCGAAATCTCCAACCCCCGTATACGGCGCAGTTCCGCCCGATGCCGAAACATGCACACTAGTTGTACCGCCTTTGCAAACCATGCTATCCTGAGTGAGGATCATGGTAAGCGCGTTAGGTTCTGTAATTACATAGCTCGAAGCGGTACTGCATCCCATGTACGAGCCGACTGTTACTGTATAAGTGGATGGGCTAAGATTTCTAATATCCTCGTTGGAATCTTTGAGCGAACCGGTATTCGTCCAAAAGTAGGTAAAGGGCTGAATGCCACCGCTTAGATTCAGGTCGATGGCTCCATCTTTTGCTCCATTGCAACTAACGTTTTTTACAGTTGCAGAGAGTTCCGGTCTTGTGTTGATACCTGCACCTTTCAGGCTAAGCGTGCCATCGTTCACCCCACCTCCGGTGATCAGGCAGTTTCCTGTATAAGAAACGCTATCCGTCGGCTGAAAACGGACGTATATCGTATCCTGGAATGAAGTGCCATAATTAGAAATGGAGAGTGACTCTTTGAACGCGCTGTCGGCAAAAAACGAAAATTGATAGCCATTGAATGGGCCAACGGTTACATCAGAAGAATTTAAAAAGGCCCCTGAAACTACAACAAACTTAGATCGGCTTACAGTGTTAACACAAACGGTGTCGAATGATAAAGCGTTGGAGCAAAATAAACCATTATTGTTGACGAATACATTGGGACGCTCAAACTCCACCAACGAAAAGATCACATTTTCCGCACCTGTGTTCCGGATATAAAAATCAGACATGCTATCATTCCGATTTCCAAAATAACCGTCGGCTAATGTTACGGAAGTCGTCTTCCATTTACCGGTATTCGCGCAGTTGACCGCAATAGAAGGCTTGTTGATAGTGTCTTGCGCGTCATAAAATAATTGCCAGCTTCCGTTTCCTGAATCGAGATAAGTTACGGAGATCATCACACGCGACTGACTGTTTAGCGGAGCATAATGCAGAAACCCGTTGTCGACGTCGAAAAATAAAGCGTTCTTTCCATGAGCAACATCAAAGCCGCGGCCGAACCTCCCGTAAATTGAATTCGTGTCATTCAAAGCGTTGACATTCCAATAGCCAACGCTCGTGCCGTTCGGATTTATTTGATGAATATACCGCTCGTAATTACCAGTGATGATCCGCCATCCGACGTCATTTGTGCCTGTTGCGCCGGCCGTACCATTGTTCTTTACATAAACGCGGCTGGTATCCATTAGTAGTGCGCCCTTTGACGCAAAAGCATTTTGAATATTCATATACCTCAGAACATTCGAGCGAACCGCCTTACCATAAATTGCCGAAGGAAAACGAGTAGAATCAGACGCATCAAGTCCATCATGCAATCCACACATAGCATGTGCAGCGGTCGCAGTGTCTTTTTCTCCCGCATATCTATTGAAGAAATCAAAGGCGGGCCGATAAGCCGGATTTTTGATATAGGTCGGCATCTGGTCTGAGAGTTCTAAACCATAATGCAACATCGATGTAAACAACGAAAACATATTCCTGGTCGGATGAATTTTAAACCAGCCAACGTTTGCATCGTTGTTCGCGAGATCAGAATTTGCCCTGATGTAGGCGCCGTTATATTTTGCATTCAGCACCGGAAGTAACCATGGCATTCTGTCAAATTCATCGTTGATCTGAAACGACTTTCCGGGCACGGCATACCTAAGATTAGCGCCCGGTAACGAGTCGAGCACCCATTTGATGTTAGACTGGCTGTTGGCGTCAGCGCACGAGGGGTTACACAAAAACCCAATACCGCTGCCAACATAAGCGTAATAATAGTACCGCGTAAATTCTTTAAATAACACAGCCAACTGGTTCGAGCTTAATTTATACTGTGGATCTACATGGATGCTTTCCTGGTCTAAACCTGTGGCCCTGGCCTGGTCTACGTTTCTGTAACCGATATAATCTAATTCCTCGCCGAGGCATGCCTGGATGCTTAAGTAAAGTTTAAGATTAGCGGGCCAGGCTTTTACATGTTTCGCAACAGTATCGATCATTCTTTTAAAGAAGAACTTATAATTCGGGTCAGGATAGTAAGGCGAAATGCCGATCGAATCATTCGTACTGTTGTATTCGATAACTTTCGGCACTCCTCCTGTTGTGTATAACCAATCAGGTGCGTTATCCTTTGTAAATATCATTAGCTGAAAGGGCAAGCCTGCTTCATGGCTCGCTATGTCACTATCAAGTTGCTGCCAGTTCCATACGTTAGGGAAAGGCTCAATATCTTTCCATTTGAAATTGCCAACAAGTCCGTGGATCTCGGGATACTGGGAGCGTGTTAATGGAATACCTCCCCAACTTTGGCGAACGCCATAAAGTTTCGTAGTGGAATCTGCGTTTTGCGCAGCAACGGCAGTAGTGACGCCAAGCAATACTATTGCCAGCAATAATTGGTTTCTCATAAACAGATATTGGACCTACAGATAGAAGCTGTTTGGTTTACTTAAGCAGCAGCTTCAGTTTTAGAATTGGGCGGTAAAAATACTTGCTCTGGAAGAACAACTGCAAAGATTGCGGTTACTGTGTAGCCAAAACAGACAATCGTATAATCTCGTTTCATATCGCACGAAAGTGCACGATCACTCTAAAATGATCATGCTGTAAACCGTTTCTAAACAGTATACGCCACGATTAATTTTTTTTGTTGAGCCTAATATATCGTTATCGGAAAAATATTTACCAGGACTACCAGAATAAAAAATTATTAACAGTCGTTGAAAAAGCAGCGATTAAATAGCCTGAATGATTTTATTTTGATTTCAAACAAAACCTTTCTTGCTAAAACCCTACCATAGGAAAAGAAGAATGGAAGCAGGCTGCGATGAAGCAGGTCGTGGATGTTTTGCCGGACCGGTGGTGGCAGCCGCTGTGATCCTCCCGAAAAATTTTTATCATCCTGAATTGAACGACAGCAAGCAAGTGTTGCCTGAGCAACGCGAAATATTACGAGACTATATCCACGAAAATGCGTTGCACTATGCCGTTGCGATGGTTGACAATGATGAGATCGATGTCATCAATATTCTCCGGGCGTCGTTCAAAGCGATGCATCTTGCGCTTGAGCAATTGCCAGTGGAGCCTGCATTAATATTGATCGACGGCAATCGCTTTACATCGTGGCGAAATGTGCGCCATCATTGCATCATAAAAGGCGATGGCATTTATGCGAGCATCGCCGCAGCCAGCATACTTGCAAAAACTTACCGCGACGATTTTATGCGAAAGATGCACGAAGAATTTCCGCAATACAATTGGGCTCAAAATAAAGGATACGGAACACCCGAACACCGGAAAGCCATAGAAGAATTTGGTTTGTGCAAGTATCACAGGAAAAGTTTTAATATCCTTTCGGCGCAACTCGAACTCGATTTCGACTTTGCAGAGGAACTGGCGTAATTCATGACGAAAAATCTCCGAACGTTGCTGCTGCTTGTGCTCCTTGTGTTTGCTGCTTCCTGTTCGAGATACGTTACCGAAACCGGCACTGCTTCTTATTATGGCAGCCAGTTCAATAACCGCGAAACCGCCAGCGGAAGCAAGTACAATCCAAAACGCCGCACAGCCGCACACAAAACACTTCCTTTCGGCACAAAAGTGATTGTGACAAATCTCTCAAACCATCAACGGGTTAAAGTTCGAATAACAGACCGCGGACCATTTGTAAAGGGACGCATCATCGACCTCAGCCAAAAAGCTGCGCAGAAGATAGACATGATAACGCAGGGTATCACACAAGTGGAGCTGCGATACAAAAAGAAGAAATAAATTAGCTGCTTACTAATATGCTTTTTTGAAACACATTGTCTTTACGGTCACCAATGACCTGGACTACGATCAACGCATGCAACGCATCTGCACAAGTTTGGCAAATGCAGGATACAATGTTTTGCTCGTCGGAAGAAAGTTGAATACGTCAGTTCCCTTGCAGCAGCAAGTATTTCAACAAAAAAGGCTGCGGTGTGTGTTCAATAAAAAGTTCTTGTTTTACACTGAATATAACCTGCGGCTCTTTTTCTTTTTGTTGTTTACCAGGATGGATGCAGTTTGCGCTATCGATCTCGACACGATAATCCCCTGTTACTTTGTTTCACGGCTCCGCAATAAATTAAGGATTTATGATGCGCACGAGTTATTTTCAGAGATGAAAGAAGTGATCACGAGGCCGCGTATAAAAAAGATGTGGTCAGGAATTGAAAAATATTCCGTGCCCAAATTCGCTGATGGATATACAGTGAGTGAGTCGATCGCAGAAGAATTTCGTCGCCGGTACGGCGTTCGGTACAGCGTGATAAGAAACGTGCCGGTAGAAAAGCAGTTGGCCGCTAAGCAGTCGATCGAAAACAAAATATTTTTATACCAGGGAGCGATCAATGAAGCGAGAGGACTTGAGGCTCTTGTTGAAGTGATGAATTATGTTGACGCGGAATTGCATTTGTATGGCGACGGAAATATTGATGAGCAGATCAGGAAGCTCATCCGCGGAAACCGGCTTGAGAAAAAAGTGATCATGAAAGGAAAGATCCTCCCCGCCGAATTATATGACGTTACACAGCATGCTTATGCAGGAATTAATCTTGTCGAACCGGCCGGCTTAAATCAATTGTACTCACTCTCCAATAAATTCTTTGATTACATACAAGCTGGTATACCGCAGTTAACGATGGACTTTCAGGAATACAAAAAAATAAACGACGAGTATCAAGTTGCCGTGCTGACGAGCACCATTAACGTAATGGAAAT